>NZ_JBHTSF010000094.1:0-36042 GCF_042795295.1 Streptomyces sp. NPDC056486 | reverse complement strand
GGTTCTTAAGAACCGGGGCCCTTTCGCATGCCTCCCGCGTCGGCGGCCCGTTCAGGACGACGCCCGCTCCACCAGTTCCGTCGGAAGCACCAGTTGGCGGTGTTCAAGGCGCCGGGCGGACGCGGGGCGGTCGTCCGCGATCTCGGCGAGCAGCAGATCGATCATCGCCCGGCCCATCTCCTCGATGGGCTGGCGCACGCTCGTCAGCGGCGGGTCCATGTGGCGGGCGATCGCCGAATCGTCGAAGCCGACGAGCGCCACGTCGTCGGGTATGCGGCGCCCGGCCTCGCGGAGCACCTGACGGGCGCCGGCGGCCATCACGTCGGAGCCCGCGAAGACCGCGTCCACCTCGGGGCAGGCCTCAAGGAGCTCCGACATCGCCCGGCGGCCGCCCTCCTCCGTGAAGTCGCCGGGGGCGATGAGGCGCTCGTCCACCGGGCGGCCCGCGTCCGTCAGGGCCGCGCGGTAGCCGTCGAGGCGGCGCTGGGCGCCGTAGACGTCCAGGCGGCCCGTGATGGTGGCTATGCACGTGCGTCCGCGCGCCAGGAGGTGCTCCACCGCCGAGTGCGCCCCGGCGAAGTTGTCGGAGTCGACCGAGGGCAGCGCCTCGTCGGCCGAGCGGCGGCCGCTGATCACCGCGGGGATCTCCAGCTGGGTCAGGAGATCGGGCAGCGGGTCGTCGGCGTGGACCGAGACCAGGAGGACGCCGTCGACACGGTGGGCCGCGAGGTACTGGGCCAGGCGCTGACGCCTGCGGTCGTTCCCGGCGAAGATCAGGAGCAGCTGCATCTCCGTCTCGCCGAGCTCGGCGCCGACCCCGCGCAGGACGTCGGAGAAGTACGGCTCGGCGAAGAATCGGGTCTCCGGCTCGGGCACGACCAGGGCGATGGCGTCGGTGCGGTTGGCGGCAAGCGCGCGTGCCGCCGTGTTCGGGACGTAACCGAGCTCCGCGACGGCCGCCTCGACCGCCGTCCGGGTCGCCTCGCTCACCCGCGGCGATCCGTTGATCACCCGGGAGACCGTCCCACGGCCCACTCCCGCCCTTGCGGCGACCTCCTCCAGAGTCGGTCGCCCGCCACTGCGGCTGCGCGCACCGTGAGCTGCCATTGTCCGCCTCCCGTCGCACTTCCCCCGGCGAGGAATGTAGAGGAATGTAACAGCCTGATCATCGCCGGGCGGCTGGGCCGAACGCGCTGGCACCCTCGCAACAGCCCGAGCAGCAGCGCAAGTAACAGCCCGATAACTGAAGACATATCTCTATGTCCGGTCCCTTGACACCCCCGCCCCCAGCCACGACTCTTCAACTCATCACTTGTGGGAGCGCTCCCACAGTACCTGACACGTACACATCCCGCACGTTCCCCACCCGAGCCGCAGAGTCAGACCAACGGGGCAAGAAGTGCAGTTGGCCGGGGGGTCGGCACGTCAGGCAACAGGAGGACGTAATGCGCACGAGTTCCCGCCGACCCGGTCGGCTGGTGGCCTTCGCGACCGTGACCGCGCTGGCCACAAGCCTGCTGGCCGGTTGTTCCAGTGACGACGACAGTGGCTCGGAGGGCGGCGACGGCAAGGTCACGCTCAACGTGGGCACGTTCGGTGTCCTTGGCCTGAAGCAAGCAGGTCTCTACGACGAGTACGAGAAGTCGCACCCGAACATCAAGATCAAAGAGAACGTGATCGAGCGGAACGACGCCTACTACCCGAAGCTTCTGACCCAGCTCCAGTCGGGCGCGGGCGTCAACGACGTCGCGGCCATAGAGGTCAGCAACATCACCGAGGTCGTGAAGACCCAGGGCGCCAAATTCGAGGACCTGAGCAAGGCCGAGGGCGTGGACAAGGCCACGTATCTCGACTGGAAGTGGAAGCAGGCCACGACCGACGACGGCAAGACGGTCGGCCTCGGCGTCGACATCGGCCCGACGGCGCTGTGCTACCGCAAGGACCTCTTCAAGAAGGCCGGTCTTCCCACCGACCGCGAGGAGCTCGCCAAGGCGTGGGCCGGTGACTGGGACAAGTACGTCGCGCTCGGCGACAAGTACATGAAGAAGGCGCCCGAGGGCACCAAGTTCGTCGACTCCGCCTCCAGCGTTTACAACGCCGTGTTCGCCGGTGCCACCGAGCGGTACTACGACAAGGGCGGCAAGGAGATCTACGAGAAGAGCCAGGGCCGCAAGGACGCCTGGAACGCGGCGATGAAGGTCGCGAAGGGCGACATGTCGTCCAAGCTCAAGCAGTTCGACCCGACGTGGGACCAGGGCTTCGCCAACGCCAAGTTCGCCACCGTCGCCTGCCCCGCGTGGATGGCCGGCTACATCCAGGAGAAGACGGGCCCTGAGGGCAAGGGCCAGTGGGACATGGCCAAGGCGCCCGAGGACGGCAACTGGGGCGGAACGTTCCTCGGCGTGCCGAGCGCGGGCAAGCACAAGAAGGAGGCGACCGAGCTCGCCGTCTGGCTGACCCAGCCCGAGCAGCTCGCGAAGGTCTTCGCCAAGCAGGCGAGCTTCCCGTCCACCCCGTCGGCGTACGACTCGCTGAAGCCGTCGCCGGCGACCAAGGCGTACTTCAACGACGCGCCCATCACGGAGATCTACGCCGACATCGCGAAGAACACCCCCTCGGTCATCTACGGCGTCAAGGACGCCCAGATCGGCCAGTCCATCACGGACATCGGTGTGCTCCAGGTGGAGCAGCAGGGCAAGTCTCCGGCTGAGGGCTGGGAGGCCGCGCAGAAGGAGATCAAGGATGTTCTGGGACAGTGACGCGCATGTCCGAGACCACTGAGTACGCCGAGACCGCGTCCCCCGGTGAGGGGGACGCGGCCCCGGCCGCGTCCGGGACCCGCAAGGGCTCCCCCACGTCCTCGTGGCGCAGTCGCCTGTACCGCTGGGACATAAAGGCGTCGCCGTACGTCTTCGTCGCCCCCTTCTTCCTCTTCTTCGGCGCCTTCGGCCTGTTCCCGCTGCTCTACACCGGCTGGGCATCGCTGCACCGCCTGGAGCTGACCAACCTCGACGACAGCACCTGGCTGGGCCTGGAGAACTACACCAACCTGCTGCAGAGCGACTACTTCTGGAACGCGCTCGGCAACACCTTCACCATCGGCATCATCTCCACCGTCCCGCAGCTGGCCATCGCGCTCGGTATCGCGCATCTGCTCAACTACAAGCTGCGCGGCTCCACCCTGTGGCGCGTGGCGATGCTCGCTCCGTACGCCACGTCGGTGGCGAGTGCCTCGCTGGTCTTCACGCTGCTCTTCGCGTGGGACGGCGGCATGGTCAACTGGCTGGCCGGGTCCATCGGCATCGACCCGATCAACTGGCGTGAATCGTCGTGGGGTTCGCAGTTCGCGGTGTCCTCGATCGTCATCTGGCGGTGGACCGGCTACAACGCGCTGATCTACCTGGCCGCGATGCAGGCCGTGCCGCACGATCTGTACGAGTCGGCCTCGCTCGACGGCGCATCGCGCTGGCAGCAGTTCCGGCACGTGACCATCCCGATGCTGCGGCCGACGATCCTGTTCACGGTCGTCGTCTCCACCATCGGGGCGACCCAGCTCTTCGGCGAGCCACTCCTGTTCGGTGGCACGGCCGGGTCCAAGGGCGGCGCCGACCACCAGTTCCAGACCCTTGGCCTCTATCTGTACGACCAGGGCTGGATCAACGGCCATCTGGGCCGGGCCTCAGCCGTCGCCTGGCTGATGCTCGTGATCCTGCTGCTCATCGCCGCGGTCAATCTGCTGATCGCCCGACGTCTGAGGAAGGCCCAATGAAGTCCCGCACCACGGGCCCGACGACCGACGTCGCCGCGGACCCGGAGACCGACCTGGTCGCGAGCCCGAAGACCGTCATCGCCAAGGGCCCGAAGTCGGGGCGCCCCCTGGGGCTCAAGGCCGGTCGCACGATGCACGCGGGGCCGGTGACCTACGTCGTTCTGGCGCTGTTCACGGCCGTCTCGCTCGCGCCGCTGATCTGGACGGCGATCGCGGCGTCGCGGACCAGCGGCAGGCTCGCCCAGACACCGCCGCCCCTGTGGTTCGGCGGCAACCTCTTCAAGAACCTGGAGCGGGCCTGGACGGAGGCGAGCCTGGGCGACGCGATGCTCAACACCACGATCGTGGCGGGCAGCATCACCATCGGCACCGTCCTGTTCTCCACGATCGCCGGATTCGCCTTCGCCAAGCTGAAGTTCAAGTTCAGCGGTCTGCTGCTCCTCCTGACGATCGGCACGATGATGGTGCCGCCGCAGCTGAGTGTCGTACCGCTCTATCTGTGGGTCGCCGACCTGCAGTGGACCAATCAGCTCCAGGCGGTGATCCTGCCGACGTTCGTGAGCGCCTTCGGCGTGTTCTTCATGCGGCAGTTCCTGATCCAGGCGCTGCCGAGCGAGCTCATCGAGGCGGCCCGGATGGACGGTGCGAGCAGCCTGCGCATCATCTGGCACGTGGTGTTCCCGGCGGCGCGGCCCGCGATGGCGGTCCTCGGCCTCCTGACGTTCGTCATGGCCTGGAACGACTTCCTCTGGCCGATCATCGCGCTCAACCAGTCGAACCCCACCGTGCAGGTGGCGCTCAACTCGCTCGGCACGGGCTACATCCCGGACCGGGCGGTGATCATGGCGGGCGCCCTGCTCGGCACACTGCCGCTGCTCCTGGCGTTCGTCCTCTTCGGAAAGCAGATCGTGAGCGGCATCATGCAGGGCGCGGTCAAGGGCTAGCCGTCACAGGCTGAGGCCCTCTCCGCCTGCCGTATCCCTCTCCCGCCGGGGTTCCCTCTCCCGCCAGGGTCGAGCCGCCGCCACCTCGACCCTGGCCGCCCGCCCTCTCTTCCTTGACCTGTCCTCTTCCCCCCTTCCCATGGGAGCGCTTCCATGCCCGAATCCCTCACCTTTCCGGCCGACTTCCTCTGGGGAGCCGCCACGTCCGCGTACCAGATCGAGGGCGCCGTACGCGAGGACGGCCGCACCCCCTCCATCTGGGACACCTTCAGCCACACGCCCGGCAGGACGCACGACGGCGACACCGGTGACGTCGCCGTCGAGCACTACCACCGCTACCGCGACGACGTGGCGCTCATGGCCGACCTCGGTCTGGACGCCTACCGATTCTCCGTCTCCTGGTCGCGGGTGCAGCCCACCGGGCGCGGCCCGGCCGTCCAGCGCGGCCTCGACTTCTACCGGCGCCTCGTGGACGAGCTGCTCGCCAAGGGCATCAAGCCCGCCCTGACCCTCTACCACTGGGACCTGCCGCAGGAGTTGGAGGACGCGGGCGGCTGGCCCGCACGGGAGACCGCGTACCGGTTCGCCGAGTACGCGGGCTTCGTCGGTGAGGCGCTCGGCGACCGCGTCGAGTCGTGGATCACCCTCAACGAGCCGTGGTGCAGCGCCTTCCTGGGCTACGGCTCCGGTGTGCACGCCCCCGGCCGCACCGACCCGGCGCACGCACTGCAGGCCGCGCACCACCTCAACCTCGCACACGGCCTGGGTACGCAGGCGCTGCGTGCCGCCCTTCCGACCCGCGCCCGGGTCGCCGTGAGCCTCAACTCCTCGGTGGTCAGGGCCGTTTCGGAAAGCCCGGAGGATCTGGACGCCCGCCGCCGCATCGACAACCTCGCCAACGGCGTCTTCCACGGCCCGATGCTGCACGGCGCCTACCCGGCGGACCTGCTCACCGACACGGCCCGCATCACCGACTGGTCCTTCGTGCAGGACGGCGACCTGGCCACCGCCCACCAGCCCCTCGACGCGCTCGGTCTCAACTACTACACGCCCGCGCTCGTCTCGGCCGCCCAGAACGACCCCGCGAACGCGCGCAACGACGGACACGGCGCCAGCGAGCACTCCCCGTGGCCCGGCTCCGACGACGTGGCCTTCCACCAGACGCCGGGCGACCGCACCGAGATGGGCTGGACCATCGACCCGACGGGGCTGCACGACCTGATCATGCGCTACACCCGGGAGGCGCCGGGCCTTCCGCTGTACGTCACCGAGAACGGCGCGGCCTACGACGACAAGCCCGACGCGGAGGGCCGCGTCCACGACCCGGAGCGCATCGCCTACCTCCACGGCCACCTGGCCGCCGTCCGCCGCGCCATCACGGACGGCGCCGACGTCCGCGGCTACTACCTCTGGTCCCTCATGGACAACTTCGAATGGTCGTACGGCTACAGCAAGCGCTTCGGCGCGGTGTACGTGGACTACGAGACGCAGGCCCGCGTCCCGAAGTCCAGCGCCCACTGGTACGCGGCGGTGGCGGCCGCCGGTGAGCTGCCGCGGGAGGGCGCCGCGGGCTGACCGGGCCAACCAGTCATCGACAGCACGCCCTGAGGAGCCGAGTGGCAGCGCGCCACTCGGCTCCTTAGATTTCCCATATGCCACATAACGCAACTGATCAGGCACGGTGAGCGCCGGTGGGCGTACTCCGTGATCACCCCGAGTTCGCGCTGTTCATCTGCCTCGCCCTCGGTTATCTGGTCGGCAAGGTGCGCGTCGGCCCCATCACCCTGGGCGGCATCTGCGGCACCCTGATCGTCTCGCTGCTGCTCGGCGCGTGGGCCAAGGTCGTCGTCTCCGACGACGTCAAGACGATCTTTTTCGCACTCTTCATCTTCGCCCTCGGCTATCTCGCGGGCCCCCAGTTCTTCTCCAACCTCAACCGCGAGAGCCTGCGCTTCTTCGTGCTCTGCGCGATCGAGCTCGTCTGTGTCCTGGGCATCGCGCTCGGCCTCGCCAAGGCCTTCGACCTGGACGTCGGCACCGCCGCGGGCATCCTGGCGGGCGCGGCCACCGAGTCGGCCGTCGTCGGTACGGCGACCGAGGCCATCGGCAAGCTCGACGGCCTCACCCCGGACCAGATCACCCAGTACCAGGGGCACGTCGCCACCGCGTACACGGTCTGCTACCTCTTCGGCCTGATCACCATCGTGCTCTACACCAGCCAGATCATGCCGATGATGCTGCGCATCAACCTGCGGGACGCCTCGCGCGAGCTGTGGGAGAAGATGCGCGGCTCGGGCGAGGGTCTGGAGTCCGACGAGCGAGAGTCCTTGCCGGGCATGGTCGGCCGCACCTATCTGGTGACGACGGCCGACGGCAGGACCGTGGGCGACCTGGAGTCCGAGCTCGACGGGCGGATCACCGTCGAGGCGGTCAAGCGCGGCAGCAAGGCCCTCACTCCCCGCCCCGATCTCGCCCTGACCCTCTCCGACCTGGTCCTCGTCGTCGGCCGCCGCGCCAACACCATCGAGGCGGGACGGCTCATCGGCACCGAGACCCCCGGCATCCCCGGCGTCGACACCCCGCTCGCCACCGCCCAGGTCGCCGTCACCGAGAAGTCGATGGACGGCCTGAGCGTGGACGCCATGCAGCGCGCGCATCCCGAGTTCATCAAGGACGGCGTGTACGTCACCGACGTACTGCGCGGTGATCAGCATCTGCCCGCCGACGGAGGCACCACCGTGCGCCGCGGTGACGTGCTCACCCTGGTGGGCGCGCGTTCCGGCCTGAACAAGCTGGTCGCGCGGATCGGCGCGGTCGTCAAGAACGACGCCACCGACTTCATCTACCTGGGGCTCGGCATCGCGGCCGGTTCCCTGCTCGGGCAGGTCGTCGTGCACTTCGGCGACGTGCCCATGTCGCTCGGCACGGGCGGCGGCTGTCTGGTCTCCGGGCTGCTCTTCGGCTGGTTCCGCTCGCGCAGGCAGACCTTCGGGGCGTTCCCGCCACAGGCCGCCAACACCCTCAAGGACATGGGCCTGGCGATCTTCATCGCCTGTACGGGGCTCGTCTCGGGTCCGCAGGCCTGGCCGCTCCTCAAGCAGTACGGGGCGCTCCTTCCGTTCGCCGGGATCGCGATGGTCCTCGTACCCGCGACGATCTCGCTGTTCGTCGGGCGCAAACTCCTGAAGATCGAGAAACCGCTGCTCATCGGCGCCATCGCGGGCCAGCAGTGTTCGACCCCGGCGATCACCTCCGTCACCCAGGTGGCCCAGAGCTCGGTCCCGCTGCTCGGCTACACGATCACTTACGCCCTCTCGAACTTCCTGCTCCCCCTGACCGGACCGATCCTCGTCGGCGTACTCGGCACCTGAAGTGGCGTCCTCGGCATCTGAAGCGGCCCACCCGGCGCACCCGGAGCGTAGAAAATGATCGACTTCCTCAACCGGAACATCTTCCAGCCCCACCCCGAGCTGCTCGTCTTCATCACCGTGGCGATCGGTTTCCTCTTCGGGAAGCTGCGTTACAGGGCGATCGGACTCGGTGCGGTCACCGGGTGTCTCATCGCGGGGCTGCTGCTCGGGGCGCAGTTCAAGGTCGAGATCGACGGGACGGTGAAGAACCTCTTCTTCACGATGTTCCTCTTCGCCCTCGGCTACAAGGTCGGCCCGCAGTTCTTCCGCGGCCTGAAGAAGGACGGCCTTCCGCAGGTGCTCAACGCGGTCGTGGTCTGTGTGACAGGCCTGCTCGTCTGCTGGGGCTTCGCCGCGATGCTCGGCTACGGTCCCGGACTCTCGGCCGGTCTGCTCGGCGGCGCGCTCACCCAGTCCGCCGTCATCGGTGTCGCGGGCGACGCGATCTCCAATCTGCCGGGACTCAGCTCCGCGCAGGTCAAGAGCGAGTCGAACCTGGTCGCCATCGGCTACGCGGTGACGTACCCCCTCGGCACGATCCTCTGCGCGATGCTGCTCGCCAATGTCCTGCCCCGGCTCTACCGCCGCGACCTGGCCGCCGAATCAGCGGCCCTGGCAAAGGAGTTGGACACACCCGGCGACAACCCCGACCTGGCCGAGGGCTACTACGAGGTCGTCCTGCGCGCCTACACCATCCAGCGCCCCGATCTCGCGGGACGCACCGTCGAGGACTTCGAGAACCAGCAGCGCGAGCTGGGCCGCCGGGTCTACATCACCCGCGTACGCAGAGAGGGGAACATCCTCGACCACGACCAGCGGACCGCCCTGCGGGAGGGCGATGTCGTCGCGCTGAGCGCGCTGCGCGGCTCGCTCGTCGAGTTCGACCCGCGTACGCACATCGGCTCCGAGGCCGACGACGTCGAACTCCTCGGCTACCAGACCGAGTCCCTGCACGTCGTCGCCTCCGAAAAGGCCCAACTCGGCCGCACCATCGGGGACTTGCGCCGCGAGCCGTTCATGATCGGCGTCTACATCGACAAGCTGTACCGCTCCGGCGCCGAGTTCCCCTACCGCCTGACCACGAAGCTGGAACGCGGCGACACCCTGATCCTCACCGGACCCAAACGCCTGGTGGACCCGGCGGGCAAGGAGCTCGGCAAGCCCGTGCCGACGTCGTTCGCCACCGACATGATCTGGGTGGGCCTCGGCATCTTCCTCGGCGGCTGCATCGGCATCCCCGCGCTGACGGCGGGCGGTGTGCCGATCTCGCTCTCCACGTCCGGGGGCGCGCTGATCATGGGTCTGGTCTTCGGCTGGATCCGCGGCAAGTACCCCACATACGGGAACGTCCCGCCCGGCGCCCAGTGGTTCATGGACACCCTCGGGCTCTGCCTCTTCGTCGCGGTAGTCGGCATCAACGCGGGTCCGAGCTTCACCTCCGGTCTGTCGACGGCGGGTTGGGGTCTGCTCCTGTTCGGTGCGATCGCCACGGTGATCCCGCTGATCGTCGGCTTCCTCTTCGGTCACCACGTACAGAAGATCCGCTTCCCGATCCTGATGGGAGTCCTCGCGGGCGGCCAGACGACCACCGCGGCGATCGGCGCGATCAACGAAACGTCCAGGTCCCAGATCCCGACGCTCGGCTACACGATTCCGTACGCCGTCGGCAACGTGCTCCTGACCATCTGGGGCGCGGTCATCGTCCTGCTCCACCACTGATGCCACCAAGCCCCCGCCCCCCCTGTTCCCGTACGCATGTGAGGAATGAGCCGTGCCCAAGACCACCTTCACCCGCGAGGAAATCCAGTCGTTCGCCCAGCTCAGCCCCTTCGAGCTGAAGGACAAGTTCATCCAGATCGCCCAGGCGGTGCAGGCCGACAAGCCGGGCCAGAAGGAGAAGTCCATCCCGCAGATGCTCAACGCGGGCCGCGGCAACCCCAACTGGGT
The DNA here is from genome assembly GCF_042795295.1 of Streptomyces sp. NPDC056486. Lineage (NCBI taxonomy): Bacteria > Bacillati > Actinomycetota > Actinomycetes > Kitasatosporales > Streptomycetaceae > Streptomyces > Streptomyces sp. NPDC056486. The sequence goes on along the minus strand of NZ_JBHTSF010000094.1, from coordinate 25,972 downwards.
CGCCACAGGACCTCGCGAGGCGTTCTACGCGCTCGGCTACTTCGCCCTCTCCGAGTCCCGCCGCGTCTGGACCGCCGACAACCTCGGCGGCATGCCGGAGAAGACGGGTTCGGGCGAGCGCTTCGACACCTTCGTACGCCAGCACCCGGACCTGCCCGGCGTCGAGCTGCTGCAGAAGTGCGTCGAGTACGCCGTCGAGCGCTTCGGCTTCGACAGGGACGACTTCATCCATGAGCTCACGGACTGCTCGGTCGGCGACAACTACCCGGTCCCCGACCGGATGATGAAGCACGCCGAGCAGATCGTGCGCGGCTACGTCGCCGACGAGATGTTCGACCACAAGCCCCCGGCGGGCAATCTGAGCCTGTTCGCCACCGAGGGCGGAACGGCCGCGATGTGCTACATCTTCGACTCGCTCATGAAGAACGGCATCCTGCGCAAGGGCGACAAGATCGCCCTGATGGTCCCGGTGTTCACGCCGTACGTCGAGATTCCCGAGCTCGACACGTACGAGTTCGACGTGACGTACGTCCAGGCCAGCATGTTCGCCGAGGCGGGCGTACGGGAGTGGCGCTATCCGGAGGAGGAGGTGGCCAAGCTCGCGGACCCCGCCATCAAGATGGTCTGCCTGGTCAACCCCTCCAACCCGCCCTCGCTCGCGCTGAGTCAGCGGGTCGCGGACCAGATCAAGCAGATCGTCGCCACGTCGAACCCGAACCTGCTGATCGTGACGGACGACGTGTACGGCACGTTCGTCGACGGCTTCCGGTCCATCGCCGCCGACCTGCCGCGCAACACGCTGCTCGTCTACTCGTACTCCAAGCACTACGGCTGCACCGGCTGGCGGCTCGGCGTCATCGGTCTGAACGACGACAACGTCATCGACGAGCTGATCGCGGCGCTTCCACAGACGGAGAAGGCCCGGCTCGCCAAGCGGTACGGGACGCTGACCCTCGAACCGGAGAAGATCAGATTCATCGACCGCCTGGTCGCGGACTCCCGCCAGGTGGCCCTGAACCACACCTCGGGCCTCTCGCTCCCCCAGCAGATGATGATGGCCCTCTTCTCCCTCTTCGACATGCTGGAGGAGGGGCAGGCGTACAAGCTGCGCATCCGCGCGATCGTGCGGCAGCGGCTCGAACTGCTTCTGGAGGGCGCCGAGATGAAGATCTCGGACGACCCCAAGCGGGCCGGTTACTACATCGAACTGGATCTGCTCGCGGAGGCGGAACGCGTCCACGGCAAGGACTTCGCGGACTTCCTGGTGAAGAACTACGAGCCGGTCGACGCGCTGTTCCGCCTCGCCGAGCAGACCCATGTGGTGCTTCTGAACGGCGGCGGGTTCGAGGGCCCCGAGTGGTCGGTGCGGGTGTCGCTCGCCAACCTGGACGACCTCGACTACCTCAAGATCGGGCACCACCTGCGGGCGATCTTCAACGACTACGCGTCGGAGTGGAAGGCGAGCAAGGCCTAGTGCGGAGTAGTACGGGAGAGAGGTGGGCGCCCCGACCGGGTGGGGGGATGTGGGGGGCCGGTCGAGGCGCCGTGGGGGGCGGTGGTTCAGGGGGTTCGGAGGGGTCGGGCGGTTCGGTGAGGGGCGGGGGCTACTTGTAGGCGCCGAAGGCCTTCGTGAAGGCGAGCGGCTCCTGTTCGATCGACGAACAGGTCGGCTGCGCGCTGTTGCCTGCGCCGCCCTCACAGGCCTTGTCGCGGGTCGACGACCACATCGCCAGCCAGCCGATGCCCTTCTCCTCGGCGAACTTCACCAGCTGCGTGGCGTCGTCGACCTTGAAGATCTCGGTGGCGACGTCGTTCACGCCGATCATCGGAGTGACGGCGACTGCCTCCCAGGCGGCCTCGTCGGACAGATCGAGGGCACCCTTGATCTGCTTCTGCGTGGCGGTCGCGGCGTCGATGGCGTACTGGCCCATGTCATCGCTGTAGGAGGGCCCGTAGTCCATCGCCATGATGTTGACGGCGGAGACCTTCACGCCGTTCTTCTTCGCGTCGGCGACGAGGTCGACGCCCGGCTGGGTCAGCCCCTCGGGCATGACGGGCAGCGTGAACGAGACGTCCAGGCCCTCGTGGTCCTTCTGCAGCTGCGCGATGGCCTGCGCGCGGCGGGTGTTGGCCGCGGTGTCGGGGAGGGCGCCGCCCTCGATGTCGAAGTCGACCTTCGTCAGCTTGTACTTGTCGATGACCTTGCCGTACGCCTTGGCCAGCGAGTCGGCGCTGTCGCACTTGAGACCGAGCTCGGAGCCCGCGGCGCCGCCGAAGGACACGCGGACGTCACCGCCCTTGGCCCGCAGGTCACCGATCTGCGAGGCGACCTTGTCGTCGTCGAGCCCGGTGACACCGCCCCACAGGGGCTCGCAGCCGCCACCGGAGGTGATGAAGGCGAGGTTGAACTCCTTGACGCCGGTCTTGGTCGCGGTGTCGACGAGGTCGTACGCGGGGGCGAGTGAAGTGTCCACGAACGGGGCGAACTTGGCGTTGCTCCCGGCCTTCGCGGTGGGCTCGGCGGGGGCCTTGCTGGCGAGCGCCGTGCCGGTGAAGGCGAAGACTCCGCCGCCGACGAGGGCGGCGGCTGCGAGCCCGCCTATGACCTTGGACCTGGTGCTCACCGTGCGCCGATGCGTGCTGCTCATCGCGTGCCTGCCTTAGCTGTGCGGGGGGTGGGGATGCGTGAGCACGTTAGCCCCGCTGGGGCGGGACATTGTGGGCAATTGGGGCTCTGCACTGGATCTTAGGGTGCGCTTAAGGGAGCGATCGGGGGCGGTTAATGGTTGCCCCGGGTTGGCTCCCGGGTGCGGTCCGCGGCCACCTCTCCCGCGCTCCGCGCGGATCTCCCCCACCCACCCACCCGGCACCCCGAGACGAACTCCCGAGCGGACGGCTCTCCCACCCACCCGGCACCCCGCAGTGGAACTTCCGGGTGCGGGCCGGCCAGTGACTACCCGCGCTCCGCGCGGGACTTATCCCTCCCACCCGCCCGGCACCCCGAGTCAGGGCCCCCGCGCTCGGTGCGCAGTCCAACGCGGGGTGAACGGGCGGGTGGGTGGGAGACATCCGCCGCGAAGCGGCGGTTCAGGGTCTAGCCGAAGCCCGGGGCGCGCTAAGAACGGCGTGGTTCAGGGAGCAGCCCGACCTCGGGTTGCATTAGCCACGGTTCAAAGGGCTACCGCACGCTAGGGGCACGCTTTCGGCGACGTACAGAACCCCCGTGCCCCCGCCCCCCGGCCACAGGCCGACGCCCGTCCAGCTGAATCCAGATGCGGACCTCCGTGCCGCCGAGCACGGACCGCCCGATGCGGACGTCCCCGCCACAGGACTCCGCAAGCTGCCGCACGATGTCCAGGCCGAGCCCCGTCGAGCCGTCGGCCCCCGACCCCGCGCCCCGCGCCAACGCCGCCTCGGGATCGGCGATCCCCGCCCCCGCGTCCGAGACGAGGACGATCACCGCGTCCTCCCCACTGTGCACGTCCACGGCGAACGCCGACCCCTCCCGCGTGTGCCGGAAGACGTTGCCCAGCAACGCGTCGAGGGAGGCGACGAGTTCGGGGCGTGCCACCGGTATCCACACGGGGCGCTCCACCCCCGCGACCCGCACCTCACGCCCCTCGTCCTCGGCGAGCGCCGACCAGAAGGCCATGCGCTCCTGGATCACCTCGGAGGCGTCGCAGCCGGCGCCGGGGCCGACCGCGATGGTCTGCGGCTTGGCGTCGCGGGCGGTGCGGATGATCGTGTCGACCTCGCGTTCCAGCTTCTCCACCGCGATACGGGTCTGCTCGGCCGCGGGACCGTCCCCGAGGGATGCCGCGTTCAGCCGTAGCACCGTCAGCGGGGTGCGCAGGCGGTGGGACAGGTCTGCCGCCAATTCCCGCTCATTGGCCAGGAGTTGAACCACCTGGTCCGCCATCGAATTGAACGCCACCGCGGCCAGGCGCAGTTCCGTCGGGCCTTCCTCCGCGACCCGCGAACCCAGCTTCCCCTCCCCCAGGGACTGCGCCGCGCCCACGAGCCGCTTGGCGGGCTGCACCATGCGTACCCCGAGCCGGTCCGCCACCGCCACGGAACCGATGATCAGCGCGATGCCGACGCCCGCGAGTACCAGCCACGCCGTGGTCACGCCGTTGCTGACCGCGCCCTCGGGCACGAAGATCTCGACGACGGCGATCTGGCCGGAGCTCAGCGCCGTCGGCTGGAGCAGGGCGAAGCCGCCGTCGACCGTCGCCGTCCGCGCCCGGCCTTCCTTGCGCGTGGTCTCCAGCGCGTGTGCGTCCGCACGCCGGTCGCCGATCTCCAGGGCGGGTGCCTTGTCGATGGCGGGCACGTACACCGCCATCCGCCCCTCGCCGCCCGCCTCGGACGTGGCGACGGCCCGTGTCAGCTGATCGCGGTCGGTGGTGATGGAGAGCGTGGGGCCCATGCCGGCCGCGTGCCGCTCGGCGTTCGAGAAGGCCCGGTCCCGTGCCATCTCCTGGATGACCAGGCCGAGCGGTACCGCGAAGGCCACCACGACCATCGTCGTGACAGCCAGGCACACCTTGACGAGTGCCCACCTCACAGCGGTGGCTCCAGCTTGACGCCGACACCCCGCAGCGTGTGCAGATAGCGCGGCCGTGCGGCCGTTTCGCCCAACTTCCTGCGCAGCCACGACAGATGGACGTCGATGGTCTGGTCGTCCCCGTAGCTCTGCTGCCACACCTCGGCGAGCAGCTCCTTGCGGGGTACGACGACACCGGGACGCCCGGCGAGGAAGGCGAGCAGGTCGAACTCGCGCCTCGTCAGATCGAGCCGCGCCCCGTCCAGCTCCGCCTGGCGGCGCAGGGGGTCTATCGCGAGGCCGCCGACCCGTATCTCCCGGCTCGGCGGGGCCTCGTCCGCCGTGGCGCGCGAGCGGCGCAGGACGGCCGCCATCCGGGCCGACAGGTGCTCGACGGAGAACGGCTTGGTCAGGTAGTCGTCGGCACCGTCGTTCAGGAGCCTGACGATCTCGGTCTCGTCGTCACGCGCGGTGGCGATGATGACGGGGACGTCGGTGATCCCGCGCAGCATCTTCAACGCCTCGGAACCGTCCAGATCGGGCAGACCGAGGTCAAGGATCACCACGTCGAACCGGAAATGGGCCACTTCGCGCAGCGCTTCAAGGGCCGTGCCGACGCTGCGCACGGTGTGCGATGCCTCGGTCAGATGCCGGATGAGAGCGGAGCGTACGAACTGGTCATCCTCGACGACGAGCACACTTGCCATGGGCGGCACCGTACGCCATATGAGTGAGCGCGGTCTCCTGGGACACTGGAGGGTCCTGTGGTGCAGTATGGCTCGCGATGCGCAGAGGACTCATACACGCAATAGCTTGGTCGCTGGCCACGGGCGCGGCGGTCACGCTCTCCTGGTGGGGTGTCCATACGGTCATGGCGGGCACCGCCTACGACCCGCCGCGCGCCGTCCCGCTGACCGCCGACGGCGACCGGGCCGAGCCGCTCTCCTCCTCCACGCACCGCCCGGATCCGACGCCGACCCCCTCACCCTCGAAGTCGAAGAAGCCATCGGAACCGGCGAAGTCCCCCGAGAGCAAGCCGTCGAAGCCGAGGACGAGCAAGCCGAGCACGCCTTCCCCACCGGCCTCCACGCCCGGCAACGTGAAGAGCTACTCCTCCGACGGCGGCCGGGTCGTCTTCGACCTCGGCAAGGACTCCGCGACGCTGGTCTCGGCGACCCCGGCGGCGGGCTGGTCGGTGCAGGTGTGGAAGCAGGACACCTGGATCCGGGTGGAGTTCACGTCGGGCGCCGAGAAGGTCTCGGTGTTCTGTACGTGGCACGACCATGCCCCGGCGGTAGAAATCAACGAGTACTGACCGGTTGGTTCAGCAGAAGGCCCAGAGTTGAAAAAACTCGGCTGCCGACTCCGGCGAAACGTCCTCAGCGGGGCGACATCCTCAGCGGAACACCGAGGGCGGCGGCGCCGGCGAAGCCACCGCGCTGGCATCCGTGACCGCCGCCGCGCCCCCGCTGAAGTCGGCGAGCGCCCGGCCGTGCTCGACCCGCGCCGGATGCGAGTCCCCCGCACTGCGCCGGGTCAGCTCGGCGATCGGCAGCGGCCGGTCGGAGCCGACGAGCACCGCGTTGCCGAATCGCTTGCCGCGCAGGACGGCCGGGTCGGCGATCAGCGCGAGCTCCGGGAAGAGCGTGGCGGCGGTGGCGAGCTGGCCGCGCAGATGCGCGAGCGGCGGGCCGTCGGCGAGATTCGCGGCGTAGTACCCGCCGGGCTTCAGAACCCTGCGTACGTCACCGAGGAACTCGGCACTGGTGAGGTGCGCGGGCGTACGGGCGCCGCTGAAGACATCCGCGATGACGAGGTCAGCCCAGCCGTCCGCGATCTTCGCCAGTCCTTCGCGGGCATCGGAGCCGCGTACGCGCACCCGCGCCTGCGGGTCCAACGGCAGCTCACGGCGGACGAGTTGGATGAGCGCCGTGTCGCGCTCGATGACCTGCTGGGTGGAGCGGGGGCGCGTCGCGGCCACGTAGCGGGCGAGGGTGAAGGCGCCGCCGCCGAGGTGCAGGGCCTGGATCGGCTTGCCGGGCGGCGCGACCAGGTCGGCGACGTGCCCGAGCCTGCGCTGGTACTCGAAGTCGAGATACGCCGGGTCGTCGAGGTCGACATGGGACTGCGGGGCGCCGTCCACGAGCAGTGTCCACGCGCGCGGCCTGTCCCGGTCGGGCATCAGCTCGGCGAGCCCGCCGTCCACCTTCTCGACGACGGCTTGTGCCTCTTCGCGGGATCGCCTGTTCCTTGCCATCGGACCATTATCGGCGCACGCGGACGGGGCGGCCCGATGACCTTGACCGATGCCCTTGGAGGACCGCCCCAACGCGGGCTCAGCGGCAGTTGTCGGCGGCCTCGATGGTGCGGGCCGCCATGCCGAGCGCCGCACGCAGGACGGCGGGGTCGGTGACCGGGTCGGTCTCGTCGGGGGGCAGCAGCCAGCCGGTCCCTGCGACCGGGGGCGGCGGGGGTACGGGCTCCGGCTCGGTGTGCAGGCGGGTGCCGCGGCCGAAGGTCTGCGTACACGCGCTGCCCGGCAGGTCCCAGGCGTCGGCGGTGCCGGGCGGCACCAGGAAGCCGAGGGTGTCGCACCCCCCGTCGTGCAGGACGGGGCCGACGGCGTCGCCCGCACCGCGGCGCAGGATGTCGACCGCTTCGAGGCCCTGGCGGGCCGGGACGGTGACCAGATCGCAGAAGTCGGTGGGCTCGGTGAGCTCGGTGGGACTGATGCCCTGCTGTGGTGGTGCGCTGCGGTCCTGGGTCGGCAGGTGCCGTGCCGTAGTCAGCGATGCCCGCGATTCGTCGTTCTCCACGCCGATCTCCAACAAAGGGACCCCTCCTCGCAAGGGCGGAAGCCGCGTCGCTCCCTCTCCGCATGGTTCAACGCGGGACGGCGTCAATAGCTACGGCGTAATGCCGCTGCAAAGGATGGCAGTTCATGGCAGATCATGGGTGAGATATCCGGTTTGTAGCCAAACTCCGCGTGCCGTCCCCATCAGAGCCGGTACGTTCGTGCTTCGCCGGAACAGGGGAAGCATCGCCGAATCCGCAGGATTCGGCGCACTCCGGCACGATCCGTACGAGAGGGTCAGGCCATGGCGTCGTCACCGATGGCATCGTCAACTCCGTCCCCACGGCCGAACGTTCGCTTCCGGCACCTGCGCGGACAGCGCTCGCCGGGCGAGTTCGCCGCCGTGATCCGCAGGGCCGCTCGCGATATCGGTGAGCGCGTCAGCTGCGACGCCCGCTATGTCGGACGCGTCGAGGCAGGGGAGATCCGCTGCCCCAACTACGCCTACGAGCGGGTTTTTCTGCACATGTTCCCGGGCCGGACGCTCACGGATCTGGGGTTCGCACCCCGCTCGGCAGTGCGCGGGCGGGGGGCGCGCGCCGAGTCCGAAGCGCCCGTGTCACACACCACGATCCATCTGTATGAGTCTTCTCCGCCCGGGCCTTACGGCCCCGAAAAGCACGAGTGCGACCCGTACGAGATCCAGAGCCACGAGGAGAGCGACGTGCGGCGTCGCGTATTCATGAGCGGCACGGCCACCGTGGCCGCCGCCTCTTTGGGGCCCTTCGGGCTCGCCGCCCAGAGTCCGGCCGAGGCCACCGCGGAACGCGGCGGCATGGTGGGCGAGGCCGAGGTGAGCGCGGTCGAGGCCGCCGTACGAAAGATCCGGCTGCTCGACGACCGGCACGGCGCCGACGGCCTCTACCGCCGCGCCTCCGCCCCGCTGCGGACCGCGTACGCCCTGCTCGACGCGGGCACCACCCGCCAGTCGACGGCGGACCGGCTGCACGCGAGCGCCGGTGAACTGGCCATCTCCGTGGGCTGGCTTGCGCACGACTCGGGCCGCTTCGACGACGCGCGCTCGCACTACGCGGAGGCACTCGCGACGGCCCGGATGGCCGCCGATCCGGCCCTTGAAGCACACGCCTTCTGCAATACGGCCTTCCTGGCGCGCGATGCCGGGCGGCCCCGCGAGGCGGTGCGGGCGTCCCAGGCCGCGGCGCGCGCCGCCCGTCACCTCGCGTCGCCGCGGCTGCTCTCGCTCCTCGCGATGCGCGAGGCCGGGGGCTGGGCGGGGCTCGGCGACCGGCCGGGCTGCGAGCAGTCACTGGCCCGCGCGCACATCCTCTTCGACCGCGGCCCTTCGGACACCGACCCGGAGTGGATGAGCTTCTACGGCCCTGCCGAGCTGGAGGGCCTGGAGGCGCAGTGCTGGTCGGCGCTCGGCGAATGGGATCGGGCGTCCCTGCACGCACGGCGCGCGGTGAGCGTGGCATCGGCGCAGACCCCGCAGTTCACCCGGAACATCGCCCTCTACACCGCCGAGCTCGCCGACGACCTGGCCCGCGCGGGCCGCCCGGACGAGGCGGCGACGGCGGGTCTGCGGGTGCTCGGGCTCCTTGATCAGGTGCAGTCCTCACGCATCCAGTCGATGCTCGCCACGACGGCCCGGGTGCTGCTTCCGCACCGGCGGGCTTCGGGGGTGTGCGGCTTCCTGGAGCGGCATGCTTCGTTGCCGCGGGTCGTATAGACGCGCGGGTCGTGCAAACGGCAGTCAGTACTACTGACAGCACTAGCTGGACAGCAGTCAGTACTGCGCCAGGTGTCCCGTGTCGTTCCACGACTCGACGGCCGGTTCGCCGTAGGCCCAGCCGAGGGTGGAGATCGAGGTCGGGTTGAGGCGGATGCGGGCGGCGAAGTCGATGCCGAGGCCGAGCCAGCGTGCGCCGATGGACCGCAGGATGTGCCCGTGCGCGAAGACCAGGACGTCGCGGTCCGCGCCGCGCGCCCAGTCCACCACCTCGTCCGCGCGTGCGGTGATCTGTTCAAGGGTCTCGCCCCCGGGGACACCGTCGCGCCAGATGAACCAGCCGGGGCGTACGTCCTGGATCTCGTCCGGGGTCATCCCCTCGTAGGAGCCGTAGTCCCACTCCATGAGCGTGTCCCAGACCGTGGCGCGGTCCCCGAAGCCGGCGATCTCGCAGGTCTCCCTCGCGCGCGAGAGGGGACTTGTGCGCACCTCGACGTCCGGCAGGCCGTCGAAGGGGGCGTGGTGCAGGCGCTCGCCCAGGAGCTTCGCGCCCTCGCGGCCCTCTTCGAGGAGTGGGATGTCCGTCCTGCCGGTGTGCTTCCCGGACAGGGACCACTCCGTCTGTCCGTGCCGGGCCAGCAGGATGCGCGGTGCCATGTCGAGCCTTTCCGAGCCGACAGCCATCGGTCGAGACCATCAGCTGTCATAGAGCGATTTCCGCGGACAGACAGCTGTCCGTACCCTCCATCATCACTCACGCGCGATGTCGCGATCATCCGTGCCCACAAGGAGCAACCCGCTCGTCGATCTCAGCGTCTAAGACCACCAGGGACCGCCTCAGCGTGCTTTCACCCACGCCGTAAGGTGAGGCGGCGGCGAACACCGCATGACCAAGAACGGATGGGGGAACGACCGGATGCCGCAGACGGACACTCCGGGCACCAGGGGCACCGGCGGGCTTCGGCTTCGTTGGTGGACGGAGCTGCCGCTGATCTTGGTCGTGTACGCCCTCTACTCGGCCGGCCGGCTACTGGCGCGCGGCGATGTGTCCACCGCCGTCGGCCACGGCGTGGACATTCTCCGCATAGAGAAGTTCCTGCGCCTCAACGCCGAGAACCCGCTGAACCGTCTCTTCACCGAACATGCCTGGATAGGCGTCCCCGCCGACTTCTGGTACGCGTCGCTGCACTATCTGGTGACGCCCTTGATCCTCGTCTGGATCTTCCGCAGCCGCGCGGTCCACTTCCGTGCCGCACGCGCGTGGCTGATGACGTCCACCCTGATCGGCCTGGTCGGCTTCACGCTCCTGCCGACCTGCCCGCCCCGCCTGTTGAGCGCGGGCCACGGCTTCGTCGACACCATGGCGCAGTACAGCGACTACGGCTGGTGGGGCGGCGAGGCGAGCGCGCCGCGCGGGCTCGGCGGCATGACCAACCAGTACGCGGCGATGCCGAGCCTGCACGTGGGGTGGGCGCTGTGGTGCGGTGTGATGCTGTGGCGCCACGGGCGTTCGCCGCTGGCCAAGGTCGCGGCGGTGGGCTATCCGCTGATCACCACGATCGTCGTGATGGGCACCGCGAACCACTACTTCCTCGACGCGGTCGCGGGCGCCGTCGTGATGGGCCTCGGGCTGCTTCTCGTACGGCCTGTGCTGCGGCTCGCGGACCGGGTGAAGGCGATGGTGCGGCTGCCGCTGGCGGTCGCGCGTCCGTCGTCGGGGGTGGTGGCCGGATCGAACGAGGCGTCCGTCGCGGGCTCGCCGTCGGCCTCGTCCGCCCCAGAGTCCTCAATTGTCAGTGCCGGGTGCCAGACTTCGACAGGTGAGCGAATTCCCCGGCCGCGCAAGCAGCCTGCCGAGCCACACGCCGAGTCGGGCGCCCGATCCGCCGACGCGGAGGACAGCGCTGCGACAGCGGCTCGCTGAGCTGCGCGGTCCTGACGTCCCCGCTCAGCCGCTGGACGCCCGCGCGCTCGCGGCCCTCGCCGCGAATCCGGGGTGCCAGAGGCGCGCGCTGCTCGACGGCGCGGGCGTGGACAAGGCGACGCTCGCGCAGTCGCTCGGCTCCCCCGCCTCCTTCGGGCAGTCGCAGTTCGCGTTCATGCGGGGCAATGCCTTCGAGGCGAAGGTGAAGGCGGACGGCGGCGCGGAGCTGCTGCGTCTGGTGCACGGCAGTCTCGGGGGCGGTCCGGAGCCGGTGCCCGGTGAGTCGTCGGTCCCGGATCTCGCCGCGGTGGGCCCCGAGGGCCGCGCGGCCCGCACCTCGCTCGCGCTGCGCGAGGCGACGTCGACGGAGGGCTGGACCCTCCTGGACCACCCCATGCTGGCGCTCGACGTCGCCGGAACACCCGCGTTCCTCGAACCGGACGCGGTGGTGATCCATCCCGACGGCACCTGGACGGTCGTCGAGATCAAGTCCTTCCCGATGATCGACGGCTCGGCGGACCCGGCGAAGGTGGGCGCGGCGGCGCGCCAGGCCGCGGTGTACGCACTGGCGCTCGAGCGGGTGGCGGCACACATGGAGCCCGCGCCCCAGGTCCGGCACCATGTTCTCCTGGTCTGCCCCAAGGACTTCTCGAACCTCCCGACGGCGTCGGCGATCGACGTACGCAAACAACTCTCGGTGACCAGGCGCCAGTTGGCGCGACTTACCCGCATCGAGGACATCGCGGCAGCGCTTCCGGAGGGCACCACCTTCGACGTGACCCGCCCCGCCGCCGACCTGACGGCAGCGGTCGAATCGGTCCCCGCGACGTACGCCCCCGAGTGCCTGGCCGCCTGCGAACTGGCCTTCCACTGCCGCGAACGCTCCCGCGAGCAGGACGCGGTGACCGCCCTGGGGCGCGCGCTGCGGGGCGAGTTGGGCGGCCTGACGACGGTCACCGGGGTCCTCTCCGCGGCGCACGGCACATCGGGCGACGCGGCGGACCCGGCGGTGGCGGCGCTGCGGAGGGCGGCGGCGCTGAGGTCCGAGGCGTTGTCCGGCGTGGGCGCCTCAGGCGGGGGTAGAGCGGGGGGCGCGCCGTGCTGACCGCCCTGGCGACACTGCCGCCCGGCACGTCCATCCGCCGCTCACACCGGCACCCCGCGGCACTGGCCCGCCCTTCGGTGCGTGGTCGTTGCCGGGTGATCGGGTGGGTGGGCGGGGAAAATCCGCCGCGAAGCGGCGGGGCAGCGGACGACGGCCCGCAGACGCCGACGCACCGCGCAGCGGACCCGCGCCGCGCAACCGCACTGCACCGCGCAGCGGACCCGCAGACGATGGAGGCTCCCCGACCGTGTCGTTGATCGACAACCTGGCCCGCCTGGAAGCGGTGGCCACCGGCCGTGCTCAGCCGAGGGCAACGGCACGGCACCGGCACCTCTCCCAGCGGCCCCTCGTCCTCGTCCCCCTCATCACCGCCGGCGAGGCAGGCGCCCCGCTCGGCGCGCTCGTCGGGACGGAGCGGACCTCGCCCCGCGTGCTCCTCGTCCCCCAGCCCCGCGACCGCGATCTCCGCTTCACCTTCCTCGCCCAACTCGCGGACACCGTCCTGGAGTACGTCGACTCGTTCGCCGACGACGTCGAAGCGGCGGAACGCAGTGAGAAGGACCCGGAGACCGGCAAGCGGGTCAAGGTGGAGGTCGAACTCTGCGCGGACGCTCCGCAGTTGATCGTTCCGAGCCGCGCCGGCATCGACTTCGTACGGCTCATCGGCCGCTCCACCCGTTTCCGCCGCACCGCCGAGCAGGATCCGGAGACGCCGTATCCCGCCCCACCCCGCGTCCCCCTCCTCGGCCGCTGGCTGACCCACTTCGGGGAGCGGGCCCGCGTCCCCGGCTCCTCCCTCCTCGTCGCCATGACCGAGCTGCTCTCCCGGCACTGGGCCACCGGCCAGTCGAGTCTCGAGGACCAGCACCTGGGCGCACTGCTCGCCTGGATCGAGGCCCCGGAAGGCACATCCGGGGCCGATGCCGCGCTCCGCGCCGAGCTGGCCCGGGACAAGGACGGCCAGCTGCTGTGCCCGCCCGCGGGCCCCGCCACGGACCCGGCGTTCGACAACCGCCTCCTCGCCCCGGCCATCGAGCGCTACGACCGCGCGCGCGGAACCCTCGCCGCGGCCGAGGACGGCATCGAGGCGGACGCCCGCCTCGCCGAACTGGCCGCGGCCGAGCGGGAGATCCGCTCCCTGATCGAGAGCAGGACCCGCCCCACCTGGGACGCGGTGTGGCGTGGCCTCGACGCGCTCTGCACGCTCCCCGAGGCCCCGCACGCCGCCGACCGCTGGACCCGAGACCGCTGGTCGTTCACCGGCCACCGGGACCGCGTGACGGCGGGCGAGCCCCCGCAGCCCCGCATGGACGACGCGGTGACGGCGGCGAACAAGCTCGGCACGCGGGAGCGCGAGCAGGCCAGGCTCGATGCCCAGGAGGCACTCGACGACCCTCTGGTGATGGCGGGCCGCCGGCTCGCGGGCGAGGCGTTCGCCGGTGAGGTGACCGAGGTGGTCATGGCGTACAGCGAGAGCAAGAGTCCGAGGCCGCGCCCCCTGGTCACGGTCCGCACGGACGACCACCCGCACCTGGCCGAGCGCGCGAAGGTGTACCGCTCGCTGCAGGGCAAGCCGCAGACGGCCGAGTTCGTCTCCTACGAGGGTGCGGGCACCGTCGTCCTCCGTGTCGTCGACAAGATGGGCCGCGGCAAGGAGCCCGAGGCCGGTTCCCTGCCGGAGAAGGGCGACCGGATCTGCTGGACGCTCTTCGAGCACGAGCAGCGCGGCGGCCCCAAGCTGCCCGAACCCGATGAGACTCCCTGGACCCACGGCGGCCCGCCGGGCGAAGCCGCCGAGCGCCCCGACCCCGTGACGCCGGAGGACACCCTGTGAGTCCAACCGCCCCCTTCGACCGCGCCTCCTTCGACCCCGGCGCGGCGGCCACCCGCGCCACGGACGCGATCCTGCACGACACGCTGCACGGCGCGCACCGCGGCGTCGTCGTCGACTCGCCGCCCGGCGCGGGCAAGTCGACCCTCGTCGTCCGGGCTGCCCGCGAACTGGCCGCGGCGGGACGTCCGTTGATGGTGATCGCGCAGACGAACGCCCAGGTCGACGACCTGGTCCTGCGGCTCGCCGAGAAGGACCCCGAGCTGCCGGTCGGCCGTCTGCACAGCAGCGACCCGGACGCGTACGACAAGGCCCTGGACGATCTGCCCTTCGTCCGTACGTCCACGAAGGCCGCCGACCTCGCCGGACTCGACGTCGTCGTGTCGACCGCCGCGAAGTGGGCGCACGTCGAGGCCGCCAAGCTCGACGCGCCCTGGCGGCACGCCATCGTCGACGAGGCGTATCAAATGCGCTCGGACGCGCTGCTCGCCGTGGCAGGGCTCTTCGAGCGGGCCCTGTTCGTGGGCGACCCAGGCCAGCTGGACCCGTTCTCGATCGTGGGCGCCGAGCAGTGGGCGGGCCTGGCGTACGACCCTTCGGCCAGCGCCGTGACGACGCTGCTCGCGCACAACCCCGAACTGCCCCAGCACCGCCTGCCGGTGTCCTGGCGGCTCCCGGCGTCGGCGGCCCCGCTGGTCTCCGCCGCGTTCTATCCGTACACACCCTTCCGCAGCGGTACGGATCACGACGACAGGACGCTCAACTTCGGTGTGCCATCGGATGGTTCGGGCCCCGACCGGGTGATCGACGAGGCGGCGGAGTCGGGCTGGGGCCTGCTCGAACTGCCCGCGCGGAACACTCCGCGCACCGACCCGGAGGCCGTACGCGCGGTGGCGCAGGTCGTCCGGCGCCTCCTGGACCGCGGCGGCGCGGCGACGTCGGAGCGCGACCCGGATCCCACTCCCCTGACGGCCGACCGCATCGCCGTCGGCACCGCACACCGCGACCAGGCGGCGGCGGTGCGCGTGTCCCTCGCGGCGCTCGGCGTCACGGATGTCACGGTGGACACCGCCAACCGGCTTCAGGGCCGCGAGTTCGACGTGACGGTGGTCCTGCACCCGCTCTCAGGGCGCCCGGACGCCACCGCGTTCCATCTGGAGACGGGCCGCCTCTGTGTCCTCGCGTCCCGCCACCGCCACGCCTGCATCGTGGTCTGCCGCGCGGGCGTCAGCGAACTGCTCGACGACCACCCGTCGACGGAACCGGTCCAGCTGGGCGTCACGGTGAAGTTCCCGGATGGCTGGGAAGCGATGATGTCCACGTGGGCGCAGTGGTCCGAACACCGCGTGGCCTGGCGGCCGTAGGCCCGCAGCCCCCGCAGCCCTGGGCACACGGCCCCCTTGCGCAGCAGGGGAGAATGGAAGACGGCCCCCCACGGCCGAAAACCGTACGAGGAGGAAGAACCATGGCGGAGCCCGAACGGTCCCGGACCGAGCAGCGTCTGCGCCCCGCGCCCCTGCTCTTCGAGCCCGCGGAAGCCGTCGCCGACCCGGAGCACTTCTTCGACCTGGAGTCGATGGAGGACCCGCAGGAGCTTCTGGCCCGGGCCACCGAGCTGACGCACGCTTTCCGGGCCGCGACGGACCGGGCGGTCGAGTTCCAGGCGATCGCGGCCGCGCAGCTCGCCGACCCCCGGCGCTTCGACCGCCTTACACCCGCCGTGATCGCCGAGCGCGCGCAGTGGACCGAGGACTACGCGAAGAAGATGGTCGAGTTCGGCCGGGACCTGCTGCGCGGGGCCGGCGCGGGCGGCGGCGGTCCGGAGGCCTGAGGGGCGGCCGTCAGGGCGGGGCGTGACGGCGGGGGCGGTCCGGAGTCCTGAGGGCGGCCGCCAAGACCTGGCGCGGGGGCGAGGGCGCGGACCCTACGAACAACCGCCGGACCCCTGCGCAGACCCCCGCGCGGACCCCTCGCAGGTCCCGCGCAGGCCCCTCGCTGTCCCTAAGCCGACCTCTCGCAGGCCCCGCGCAATCCCCTCGCCGGCCCTCTCGCAGCCCCTCAGTCGACCCCTCGGAGGTCCCCCGCCGACCCCTCGCAGGCCCCTCAGCCGACCTCTCCCCGCCCCGCAAAAGATCACGGGGCATATGCCGCGGAGGGCAAGGTACTCCCTGTCGCCTCCCGTTGTCCTGATTTCTGGCAACACTCAGAATCGGAACGCTTGCCACCGGTAGATGTATTCGCCATGAGCAGTACACGTCTCCACCCCGGCCCTGCCCCCGCCGGCGTCCAGAACATCTCCGACGTCACTACCGAGGGAGCCGCTTGGCTCGCCTCCGCGGAAACGTATCCGCGCAGCGCCCTCATCCACTGGCGCAGCCGCCCCACCGCCCCGGCCGTCCTCCCCTGCGGCTCCGTCTTCGACGTGGTGAGCGTCCCGGCGATCTTCGGCCGACGGATGCTCGACTGTCTGTGGGAGGAAGGCCCCGGCTCCGGCCCCGTAGCGGCGCACCGCGGCCGCATGCTGCTCTTCGCCGCCCCCGGAACCGCCCAGCGGCTGCCCTCGCTCCTCGAGTGGGAGGAGTGGGGCCGCGCCGTGCCCGGCATCCTCTGCCACGGCATGGGGGACGCGGTGACGGTGCCGCCGATCGCCGCCGACGACCGGGAGACGCTGCCGCCAGGACGCCTCGAGGGGCACCTCGAATCGCGCTGGCTCGTGGCCCCCGACGCCCGGCATCCCTGGCTTCCGGGGCCCGAGGTGGCGCTCTGGGCCTGTGTCCGCGCGGCCCGTGCGACGGCAGGCTCCTCGGTCCGAATTTCGATTTTTCCTGGCGGCGATCAGGGTGCTAAGGTCTACGACGTCACCAGGCGCCGTTAGCTCAGTTGGTTAGAGCAGCTGACTCTTAATCAGCGGGTCCGGGGTTCGAGTCCCTGACGGCGCACAGACGGAAAGAAGCCCCTCGCGCGAGCGAGGGGCTTCTTTCATGTCCGCACAGGACGCTCCGGAACGACCGACTCAGCCGGTTCAGTCGGGTCATCCGGCCGACACCTTCACCGTCCACGCCCCCGTCGCCGTCCGCCCCTCGACCTCGATGCGTACGCCGTCGTCCGGCACCGTGAAGCTCTCCCCCGCACCCACCGGCGCGTCCGCGAGCGGCGGATACACCGAATCGCCCCAGCACGCGTCCGAGCCCGGGTGGGCGTCGACGACCTCGATCGGGCCCCCTCCGGACGGCGCCTCGTTGCGTACGCGGTAGGCGAGCACCCCCTCCCTGCACGTCGCGTGGTCGTTGCCCGTCGCGCCGCGCGCCTCGATGGCGACCGCGCTGTCGCGGCCGGTGCGGACGACCGCCAGCTTGGTGCCGCCGACGCCCCCGCGCGCGGGCCGTGCCGCAAGCGGCTCCAGGGTCAGCCGCCGCGCCCCGTCCTCCACGCACACCACCTGCCGCTGGTCCAGCCAGCCGAGCTTCCACTTGTGCCAGCCGAAGAGGTCGGGCGCGAGCCCGAACTGGCTGCCCATGACGTCCCAGTCGCCGACGTGCGTGTCCCAGTCGCCCTTGCCGTCCGTCGGCCGGTGGTAGAGGTCGGGCAGGTCGAAGACGTGGCCGGTCTCGTGGGCGAGGACGTTGCGGTCCGGCGGATGCCGCTCGAAGACCGTGACGATGCGCTTGATGTCCACGCCGTCGGCCCGCATCGGCCGGTCGAAGTTGACGACCTTCGTGGCGTCCGAGTCGACACCGGGCGCGTCCGGGTCGGCGACGAAGTAGACGACGTCGTACCGCGAGAAGTCGACGTGCGGATCGGCCGCTGCCATCGCGTCCCGCAGATAGGCGCTGCGCCGGGCCGCGTTCCAGTCGCGCTGTATGGCGTACGAGGTGGAGTAGTCCGGCATCTCGACCCACTCGCGCTGCGGATGCGGGCGCAGCGCGAACTTGCCGTAGGAGGCGCGGTCGAAGAACTGGCTCGTGGCGGGGAAGTAGTCACCCACCAGGTCCTGGGGGGAGCTGCGGGGCGGGGAGTCGGGAAAGGAGAGGAAGACCATCGCCGCGTCGAGGGCCCGGTTCGGGCGCGTATAGGCGGTGTTCCAGGTGTCGAGGCCCTCCGAGTGATGCGCCGGTGTGCGCTGGAGTGCGCAGGGCACCGCCGAGGTCTGGGCGATCGCGGGGCCCGCGACGAGCCCCATGGCGGCGAGTGCGGTCAAAGACGTGAGGGCGGCGGCCGCGCTGCGCAACCGGGGGCTCTCCCCTCCACGGGTGAGTCCCCAGGGGGGTAGCTGACGCGGCACGTCCACCTCCGGGTGCGGATTACGGGGCATCCCACCCACTTTGTGACGTTTTATTTAAATATGCCCTGTTTATCTGACCCGGTCGGGTGACTGGCGACCCGCCGACCGTTCACTGAACGTCACAAGTGGTCGCCGGGCAGATTGAGGCGCAAAGGAAGCGGTACTGGGGTGAGCAGAAACGATCTGCCACCGGCCGGGCGCCAAACCCACGCCGGGCATGCGCCTGTCCTATGCCGAACGCGGCCGCCACGCGGTACCGCGCTGTGGCTGGAAGCGCCGTCGGGCCAGCCCCTATGATCGGCACACCTTCCTGCGCGGGCCCGGCCTCGCCGAACAACTGCACTGAGGGGGCAAGTGGTGAACGGAACGTCTGAAGGCCAAGTGGCCACGGCTGTCACAGCGGTCACAGCACCCGAACTCGCCAGGGCGCCCACTACGGAGCGTCGCCATCCGGGGCAGCAGCCCGACCACCGAGCGGCGTTCGCCGCCGCCCCCCTCGCCCTCGGCGTCGTCGACGGCGAGGGTCTCGTCGTCGACGCCAATGACGCGCTCGCCGAGCTGCTCGGCGCGGCCCCGGACGACCTCGCGGGGTGCCTGGCCGCCGATCTGGTGGACCTGGCGTCGGACACGCGCGTCTGGCACGCGTACCGCGAGGTGCTCCGCGGGCGCCAGGCGAAGCTGCGCTGCACCCGGCGCCTGAAACACCCCGACGGGCACTCGCTGTGGGTCCAGGTGACCGTCTCTCCGATGCCCGGCGGCCGTACGGTGCTGCTCGCCGCCACCGACATCAGCGCACGCCGCGAGCTCCAGGACCGGCTGAGGCATCTGCAGATGCACGACCCGGTGACCAGGCTCGCCAACCGCAGCCTGTTCTTCGAACGCCTTGCCGCCGCCCTCGAAGCGGGTGCGTACGACGACACGGGCACCGGCCGTATCGGCCTCTGCTATCTGGACCTCGACGGGTTCAAGGCGGTCAACGACACCCTCGGCCACCGGGTCGGCGACCGGCTGCTCGCGGCCGTCGCCGAGCGGCTCACGCGGTGCGCCGACGAGGCCGGTCAGGGCAGGGCGGCGGCGCCCCTGGTGGCGCGGCTCGGCGGCGACGAGTTCGCGCTGCTCGTGGAGGACTCGACGGGCACGGACCAGCTGGCCGACCTCGCGGACGCGGCACTCAAGGCGCTGCAGGACCCCTTCGACCTGTCGGGCCAGCGGCTCTCCGTCTCGGCGTCGATCGGCGTCGTGGAGCGGCGCGCCGCCGGGACCACGACGACGTGTCTGATGCAGGCAGCCGACACGACGCTCTACTGGGCGAAGTCGGACGGCAAGGCCCGCTGGACACTCTTCGACCCCGAGCGCAACGCCCACCGCATGACCCGTCAGACACTGTCCAGTTCACTGCGTCCGGCCGTCGACCGGGGTGAATTCGTCCTCGACTACCAGCCGTTGGTGCGCCTTGAGGACGGTGGCCTGCGCGGGGTCGAGGCACTGGTGCGGTGGCAGCATCCGCAGTTCGGGCTACTGACGCCGAATCGGTTCATCGGATTGGCCGAAGAGGACGGTTCGATCGTGCAGCTGGGCCGCTGGGTGCTGCGGACCGCGTGCCGCCAGGCCCGGCAGTGGCAGCTGGACCACCCGGACAGGGCGCCGGTCTTCATGAGCGTCAACGTCGCGGTGCGGCAGGTGTGGGACTCGGATCTGGTCACCGACGTCGCGGAGATCCTCTCCGAGACGGGCCTCTCCCCCGAGCTGCTCCAGCTGGAGCTCACCGAGTCCGCGGTGATGGGCTCGGCGGGCCGCCCGCTGCAGGCCCTTCAGTCGCTCAGCGACATGGGGGTGCGGATCGCCATCGACGACTTCGGCACGGGGTACTCGAACCTGGCGTACCTGAGCAGGCTCCCGGTGTCCGTCCTGAAGCTGGACGGCTCGTTCGTACGAGGGTTCCAGTACGACGCGGAGGCGGGCGAGGCGCACATCAACCCCGCCGACGAAGTCATCGTCGAGGCCTTGGTGCAACTCGCGCACCGGCTCGGGCTCACGGTCACCGCGGAGTGCGTGGAGACCACGTCGCAGGCGGCGCGGTTGCGGCGGATCGGGTGCGACACCGGGCAGGGGTGGCTGTACTCCCGCCCGGTGGCGCCGGATCGTATCTCCGCGCTGCTCGCCGCCGGTTGAGGGCAGCGCGAGGGCTGCGCGTGACGGCTACGCGCCGGGCAGTCCGTACGCGTCCGCGATCAACTCGTACGAACGCAGCCGCGCTTCGCCGCTGTGCGCGTTGGCCGTGATCATCAGCTCGTCGGCGCCGGTGCGCTTGGCGAGGTCGTCGAGGCCGGTGCGGACCTGGTCGGCGGTGCCGTAGATGACGTTGGAGTTCCAGCTGTTGACGAACTCCCGCTCCATCTCGCTGAATTCGTACGCCTCCGCCTCCTCGGGGGTCGGAACGAGCCCCGGCTTCCCGGTCCGGAGGCGGACCATGTTCAGGGCGGCGGCGAGCACCTGACGCCGGGCCTCGCCCTCCTCGTCGGTCGCGAGCGCCGATACGCCGATGAGGGCGTACGGGGCGTCGAGGACCGCGGACGGCTTGAACGACTCCCGGTAGAGGTCGAGCGCCGGGATCGTGTTCTGCGCGGAGAAGTGGTGCGCGAAGGCGAAGGGCAGGCCGAGGACTCCGGCGAGGCGGGCGCTGAAGCCGGACGAGCCGAGCAGCCACAGGGGCGGGCGGTGCGGGGACTGGACGCCGCCGGGTGAGGTGGCCTGGACAGGTCCCGGGACGGCGTGGATACGACCGTACGGGTGTCCGTCGGGGAAGTCGTCGTCCAGGAAGCGGGTCAGCTCGGCGAGCTGCTGCGGGAAGTCGTCGGCGCCTTCGTTGAGGCGCTCCGTCCTGCGCAGCGCGGCGGCGGTCGCGCCGTCCGTACCCGGGGCGCGTCCCAGGCCCAGGTCGACGCGGCCCGGGGCCATCGCTTCGAGCGTGCCGAACTGCTCCGCGATGACGAGGGGGGCGTGGTTGGGCAGCATGACGCCGCCCGAGCCCAGGCGGATGCGGTCCGTGTGGGCGGCGAGGTGGGCCAGGATGACCGCGGGGGATGAGGAGGCCACGCCCGGCATGGAGTGGTGCTCGGCCACCCAGTAGCGGTGGTATCCGCGGCCCTCGGCCAGCTTGGCGATCTCCACGCTCTTGCGCAGGGCGTCGGTGGCGGTCCTGCCCGCCCCTACGGTCACCAGGTCCAGTACGGAGAGCGGGACCGGCGCGGTGCCGTGCCTGTCGCCGCGGATGTCGTCGCTCGGGTCCACTGTCACGGGGGCCTGCCTCCTGCTGCGCGTACTTTTGCGGGTCTTCTTGCTTCGCAGGGGGCAACAGGAGGGTGGCTCCGTTTTATTCCCGGGGGGTGTTCTGCCCTGTGGGCGCGCCCCGGGTCACCCCTTCACCTGCACCACCGGCTCCTTAGTGAACAGCGCGCCCAGTGACGGTGCGTTCACTCGGCGGGTGGACAGGCGCAGAGCCTCCCAGACCGTCACCTGGTTCGCCGTCAGGACCGGTTTGCCGAGGTCCTGCTCGAGCGCCTGGACGTACGCCGCCGTGTGCAGTGCCGTGTCGGGGAGCAGGACCGCGTCCGCGTCGGGATGGTCGCCCGCGCGGGCCATGGCCCTGACCCCCTCCCAGCCCCACGTGCCCACCTCAGCCGCCGTGATGATGCCGCTCCCCTGCGTCGAGACGACCTCCGTGCCCGCCGCCTTCAGGAACGTGGCGAAGAGCGCCGCCACGTCCTCCGGGTAGGTCGCGGCGACCGCGACCCTGCTCGCGCCCACCTCACGTACCGCGTGGGCGAACGCGAAGGACGTACTGGACGCAGGCAGGCCCGCCGCCCTGGCCAGGGCGCGGACCTGGTCGTGCGCGCCCTCCCAGCCGAAGACGAAGCTCGCGCTGGTGCAGGCCCACACCACCGCCTCCGCGCCGGCCATGCGCAGCTCCTCGACCCCGGCGGCGAGCCGTGCCGTCGATCCCATCTCCAGGAGCGCGTCGACCCGGTGCGCGTCCTCGCCGATGTCGGTGTGGACAACCTGCAGCCGGACATCGCTCCCCAGCATCTGCTCCATACGGGGGTAGTCGTCCTCAGCCGAGTGACCCGGATAGAGAAATCCAAGTGCCGTCACTTCCAGCCTCCTTCAAGGCAGCGTTGGTGGTCCTTCGGGCAGGCCCTGGGGCGGATCGACCGGCACCACACCGGGCAGCTCGCCCGGTCCCGCGACCGGGCCCGCGCCCGGCCTGGCACTCGGATTGATCAGCGCCTGGTACGGCCCTACGGCATGGGTACCCAGCCGACGCAGGGCAGACCACATCGTCACCTGGTTCGCGGAGATCACCGGCATCCGCAGCTCGGCCTCGAGCTGCGGGATGACGTCGTACGTCGCGAGATTGGTGCAGCTGATGAAGAGCGCGTCGGCGCCGCCGAGCACCGCCCTGCGGGCCATCTCGGCCACGTCCTTGTAGGGCACTTTCCAGATGTGCCTGGTCAGGCCCAGATAGGCCCGGCCGGTCACGGACACACCTGATTCGGCGAGGTAGTGCTCCAGGGACTGGGTCACCGACCAGGTGTAGGGCGTGACGAGCGCGATGCGCCGCGCGCCCAGATCGTCGAGCGCTTCGAGCAGCGCGCCCGATGTGGTGACGGCGGAAACCGCGCCTTCGCGGTTCATGGCCTCGCACATCGCGCGCTCGCCCGCGATGCCGCCGACGAAGCTGCCCGACGTGCAGGCATAGGCCAGGACTTCGGGTTCGGCGGCGCTCAGAGCGCGCACCGCCTCGGCGAGCGTTTCGTGCTCACTGACCAGTCGTGCCAGGTCGAGGCTCACCTCGACGGGCACGTACGGAGTACGTGTCAGGTGAAGGGAGACTTCGTCCGGCACCCAGCGCCAGAGCTCCCGGTCGAGTGCGAAGTCGAAGGGTGCGACGACACCTACACCACGTTGAGGGTGTGGTCCGCCGAGGAAAGAGACGTCCATGAGCAGGCCCCAAGTTCGTGCGTGCGTGCATTTGAGGGACCGGCCGGGGGCCGGGAGATGCGGAACCGGCGACGCGCCGGGACGTCGGGATGGGGCAAAAGGCGCGAAGAAAGCGCTACAGAGTGTGCTAAGACCTCGCACGGAGCGTACTCAGCCTTGGGGTGCTTGTGATAGAGCACCTCTGTTGACGAAGGTAGTTTCAGGTGCGAGCGTGGTCAATCCGCGCATCTCTAACGGCTCTGGCCGACACAAAACTCAGGGAAGCGGACTCTCATTGCGAAACGGTTTCTCCCCGATGTCCGAATCAAGCTCTGATCCGATGTCCGATACAACCGTTCTGGTTCTTGACGCCCCGTCCCCCGCCCCGCCGCCCCGTCTCGGCAGCCTCACGGGGCGCGCCCGGATCCTGCACGCGGACGCGGACAGCCTGGCGGATCAACTCCCCCACGCCGATGTTCTGTTGGTGTGGAATTTCCTCTCGGACGCCGTGCGTCTCGCCTGGCCGGGCGAGGGACCGAGGCCCCGCTGGGTGCACTCCGCGAGCGCGGGCGTTGACCGCCTGATGTGCCCCGAACTCGCCGAGTCCGACACGCTGGTCACCAACGCCCGCGGCGTCTTCGACCAGCCGATCGCCGAGTACGTGGCCGCTCTCGTCCTGGCCATGGCCAAGGATCTGCCGCGCACCCTCCGGCTCCAGGACGAGCGCACCTGGCAGCACCGCGAGACCCAGCGGATTGCCCGCACGCGCGCGTGTGTCGTGGGTTCAGGACCTATCGGACACGCCATCGTCCGGATGCTGAAGGGGCTCGGGATCATCACCGCCCTTGTGGGACGCAGCGCCCGCGACGGTGTCCACGGCCCCGACGAACTCGATCGGCTCATGGCGCGGGCCGACTGGGTGATCTGCGCGGCGCCGCTCACGGACGACACGCGCGGCATGTTCGACGAACGGCGCTTCGGCATGATGCAGCCGTCGGCGCGCTTCATCAACATCGGGCGCGGCGCGCTCGTCGTGGAGGACGATCTCGCGGCCGCCCTGTCGAAGCGGTGGATCTCGGGCGCGGCCCTCGACGTCTTCGAGCACGAGCCGCTGCCGGAGAGCAGCCCGCTGTGGACGGCGCCGGGGCTCCTCGTGTCCCCGCACATGAGCGGCGACGTGGTCGGCTGGCGCGATGAACTGGGCTCGCAGTTCGTCGAGTTGTACGAGGAGTGGGCGGCCGGTCGGCCCCTGTCCAACGTGGTCGACAAGAAACGTGGGTATGTACCGGGGAATTGATCATTCCCCGGACGTGCGGGCATTGATCACTCCCGAGCCACTTCCCTCCCCCTGAGGAGCGTGCATGACCGAGCTCACGGATCTCACCGCGGTACAACTCGTCGATGCCTATTCCAAGGGCGAATTCAGTCCGGTGGACGCGACACGGGCAGCTCTGCGCAGGGCGCAGGACGTGCAGCCCGTGGTGAACGCGTTCGTGCGCATCGACTCCGACGAGGCGCTCGCCCAGGCCGAGGCGAGTGCGGAGCGATGGCGTCGGGGTGAGCCGCAGGGGCTTGTGGACGGGGTGCCGGTCTCGGTCAAGGACATCCTGCTGCAGCGCGGTGGGCCGACGCTGCGGGGCTCGAAGACCGTGAGTGCGGCGGGGACTTGGGACGAGGACGCGCCGTCGGTGGCGCGGCTGCGCGAGCACGGCGCGGTGTTCATCGGCAAGACGACGACGCCCGAGTTCGGCTGGAAAGGCGTCACGGACAGCCCGCAGAGCGGGATCACGCGCAATCCGTACGACCCTTCGCGCACCGCGGGCGGTTCCAGCGGCGGCGGCGCGGCTGCCGTGGCGCTCGGCGCGGGGCCGCTGTCGCTCGGCACGGACGGCGGCGGCTCGGTGCGGATCCCGGGCTCCTTCTGCGGGATCTTCGCGCTGAAGCCGACGTACGGGCGTGTGCCGCTGTATCCCGCGTCCGCTTTCGGCACGCTGGCGCACGTCGGCCCGATGACGCGGGACGCGGCGGACGCGGCGCTCCTGATGGATGTCATCAGCGGCCCGGACTGGCGCGACTGGTCACAGCTGGGTCCGGTGGAGGGCAGCTTCCGCGCGGGTATCGAAGGAGGCGTACGCGGTCTGCGCATCGCCTATTCGCCCTCGCTCGGCAACCAGGTCGCCGTGCGGCCCGCTGTCGCCGCCGCGGTGCGGCAGGCGGTGGAGGCCCTTGCGGCGCAGGGTGCGTACGTCGAGGAGGCCGACCCGGACTTCACGGACCCGGTGGAGGCGTTCCACACGCTGTGGTTCAGCGGCGCGGCGCGAGTGATCCAACACCTGCCGCCCGCCCGGCGGAAGCTGCTCGACGCCGGGCTGCAGGAGATCTGTGCGCAGGGCGCCCGGTCCAGCGCGCTCGACTACCTCGCCGCAGTTGACGTACGCATGGAGCTCGGCCGTCGCATGGGCCGCTTCCATGAGACGTACGACCTCCTGATCACTCCGACGTTGCCGATCACCGCTTTCGAGGCGGGGGCGGAGGTTCCGAAAGGTTCCGGCCATCGTCGGTGGACGGGATGGACCCCGTTCACGTACCCCTTCAACATGACGCAGCAGCCGGCCGCGACCGTCCCCTGCGGGGTGGACCGCGACGGACTGCCCATCGGGGTGCAGATCGTGGCGGCGCGGCACGCCGACGCGCTCGTCCTGCGGGCCGCGCACGCGCTGTACGAAGCGGGCCGGGGGCGACGAGCCCACCCACCCCACC
>NZ_JBHTSF010000093.1:7295-36975 GCF_042795295.1 Streptomyces sp. NPDC056486 | reverse complement strand
GCGTACTGCGTACGGGCTGGATAACCGGTGCGGGGGCCAGGGAGGACCAGGCCGCCGGGTGGTCGTTGAAAGCGGTGCGCGGGTCGGTGGACCAGCCCACGACCGGGCCGACGTCCTGGTGGAGCAGGCTGATCACCTCGATGCCCTGATTGTGTCGGCAGAGACCGTGTCCCTCGCACATCGTGTCGCTTTACACCGGGTCTGGGCCTTCGACTCGTGTCGCGTTGCGGTGACCCATCGTGTCCCTTTTTCCTGTAGGGGTTGCATGACTGAGATCACGCTCCCTGCGGAGCAGGCGCCCGGTTCAACTTGCCAGGCGCTGGAGCCATTCGCGGAGCAGTGCCGTCTCGGTGTCTCGCAGAGGCAACCCGGCGCCCGCAGCCGGGGGCTTGGTGGTGAGCGCGGTTTCCAGTGCGGCGTCGAGGGCGAGTGCGCGCGAGGCCAGGTCCGCCCCGGATGAGGCGGGCGGGTCCGTGGTGATCGAGGCGATGACGGTGTCCCGCAGCCGTGCCGACGTGGTCAGGTCCCGTTCCGGCGGTTCTTCGCCGATCAGTGCCAGCGTGGCGCCCGTTGTCGCCGCGTGGATGACGCGGGTCGCCTGTGCCACCGGAACCCGCAGGCGCCCGGCGTCGGCCGCCCGGCCCAGCAGTGTCACCAGCAGTGCGTGCGCCTCGTCCGCGGCCGGGGGGCGCCGCCCGGGCTGCACAGTGCCGTACATGAGCATGTAGAACGCGGGGTGCCGCACTCCGAAGTCGACGTGCAGGTCCCAGCCGCGGTAGAGGTCGGCCACCGGGTCGTCGGGGGTCAGTGCCAGTGCCTCCCGTTTCTCGGCCAGGTACATCTCGAACCCGTAGGCGGCCAGCTCGGCCAGGAGTCCGTCCTTGTCGTCGAACATCCGGTACAGCGCGGGGGCCGTGATGCCCGCGGCTGCGGCGACAGCGCGCGTGGAGACCGCTTCGCTGCCGCCCTCCTCCAAAAGCTTGGCGGCCACCTGCAGCACCTGGCGCCGCGCGGCGCGTCGTCCCTCGTTCATGGAACAACGATATCTCATTTTGCGTATCGTCGCCCTATCGATGCTACTGTTTTAACCGGAACGGCGATCCATGCTGTTGGTGGTCGACCCGGGCCGTCGGCCCTCACTCGTGGAGCTGTGCGGCCGACCGCCGCAGCCGGCACTTCGTCGTCCGCCCGCGCCACCGAACACGCCGCCATCGCGGCAGGAGAGGAACACCCATGTCCGATATCTCGATCGTCGTCGCGTCGCATTCCGGCTACGGCCACACCGCGCAGATCGCCACGGCCGTCGAAGACGGCGCGCGCTCCATCGCCGGGACGCAGGTCCACCGCCTGGACGTCGCCTCCCTCAGCGACGCCGACTGGGAACTGATGGACGCCGCGGACGCCATCATCTTCGGTACCCCCACCTACATGGGCACCGCGTCCGGGGCGTTCCACGCTTTCGCCGAGGCCAGCAGCAAGCGGTGGATGACCCGCGCCTGGAGCGACAAGCTCGCGGCGGGATTCACCAACTCCGGCTCCATGAGCGGCGACAAGCTGCACACCCTGCAGTACCTCTCGCTCCTGGCGGCCCAGCACGGAATGCTCTGGGTGAGCCTGAACCTTCTGCCGGGCTGGAACACCACCACCTCCAGCCCCCAGGACGACAACCGTCTCGGCTTCTACCTCGGCGCGGGCGCGCAGAGCTTCAACGACACCCCCGCGGTCCACGACGCGGACCTGAACACCGCCCGCCACCTCGGCCGGCGCGTCGCCGAGCACACCCGCATCCACCGCGCCGGACTGGCCGCCGCAGCGCACTGACACAACGGTTCGCCAGAAATTGCCTTCCAGATTTCTGTCAGAGGAGTACGTCATGCAGCACCGGACCCTGGGAAGCCAGGGCCTTGAGGTCTCGGCGATCGGCTACGGCGCGATGGGCCTGACCATGGCCTACGGACCCACCGACGAGGAGGCCGGCGTCGCCGCCCTCCGCCGCGCCCACGACCTGGGCGTCACCTTCTTCGACACCGCCGAGATGTACGGCTGGGGCACCGGATCCAACGAGATCCTGGTCGGCAAGGCGGTCAGGGACTTCCGCGACGACGTGGTCCTGGCCACCAAGTTCGGGGTCGACATGTCCGTGCCCCCGGAGCAGATCGGCGGCCCTCTCAACAGCCGGCCCGACAACATCCGCAAGGTCGCCGACTACAGCCTGCGCTACCTCGGCGTGGATCACATCGACGTCTTCTACCAGCACCGCGTCGACCCCGAGGTGTCCATCGAGGAGGTCGCGGGTACCGTCAAGGAGCTGATCGACGCGGGCAAGGTGAAGTACTTCGGCCTCAGCGAGGCTGGACCCGAGACGATCCGCAAGGCGCACGCCGTGCAGCCGGTCTCCGTCCTGCAGACCGAGTACTCCTTGTTCGAACGGGACACCGAGCAGCTCTTCCCCACCCTGGACGAACTCGGCATCGGCTTCGTCGCCTACTCCCCCCTCGGCCGCGGGTTCATCACCGGCACCGCCAAGCCCGCCGGCCAGTACGAAGCCACCGACATACGCAACATCGACCCGCGCTGGCAGCCGGGCAACTTCGAGAAGAACATCGAAGCCGTCGACCGGCTCGCCGAGCTCGCGGCGGCCAAGGGCGCCAGCGTCTCCCAGCTCGCCCTGGCTTGGCTCCTGACCCGGGGCGAGCACATCGTGCCCATCCCCGGCACCCGCAGCCCAAAGCGCATCGAGGAAAATACCGCCGCCGCCGACCTCACCCTCACCGACACCGACCTCAGGGCCATCGACGAGATCCTGCCCCAGGGCGGCTTCGGCGCCCGCTATGCCGGGGGACACGTGCCCACCTGGATCTGAGATGCGCCCCGGTACAGATGCCACTCAGGTCAGCTCCGGTGGAATCAGCGCAGGGCGGCGGGCAGGCGGCGAATGTTGCTGAGGGCCGCGGCCTGTTGCCGTAGACGCACGATCTCGTCGTGCTGTGCGGCCAGGCGCGAGAGGGCCAGTTCCTTGAACGTGGTGAGCTCGGCAATGGTCTCGTCTCGCTGAGCCAGGCGTTCCTTGAGCTCGGTGACCTTGGCCTTGAGCCGATCGATCTGCGCGGTCCGCGGGTCGATGACCTCTCCGGCCTCCCGCAGAGTACGAAGGCGCCGCTCGAACTCTTCGGCGAGGTGCTGGTAGGGGCCGGGGCGGGTCGTGCCGTCACGGTTCTTCTTCGGGTAGAACGCGGTGCGGGTCACACCGGCTTCGGCGGCCAGTGTCTTCAAGTCGCAGCCGCCGCCGGGCGGGAGGTCACCCCTCAGGAGCCGGTCCATCGCGACCCGGATGGCCTCTTCGTTGCGGCGGCGTTCGGCACTACTGATCTGTCCCACGCGGTCCTCCGTGATCTGCGGCGTCGATCGCGGCGACGATGTGCTCGGCACGTTCGACTTCGACCATCAGCCGTGCCCGTTCGGTCTTCTGCCCTCGTCCGATCTTGCTGATGAAGGCTCGTCCGCTGAGGGCCGCGGTCGCCCATGCGTCGCGGTGGCAGGGGTGGTGGGTGGCCTGCGGGCAGCGGGATGAGTCACACATGCCGGCCAGCGGCCGACTGCGGTCGGAGCTGTCGGCGAGCTTGAGGCACAGGGCCTTGTCCGGGTCGAGGAACCAGCAGTAGTTCACGAGCCCCAGGTGCAGGGCGCCCGCCCGATGGGCCAGCAAGTTGATCACTTCTTGGTCGCTGTGTCTGACCGCCGGAGCGGCAACGTCCAGTTCCTCCAGTTGGCGCTCGACGCTGGCGAAGAAGGCCAGCAGGTCCCGGGCGCCGGGGCCGGACGGACGACGGCCGGCCTGGTAGTCGCGGAACGCCCGCAGGGTCAGGGACAGGTTGCGGGACTCTTCTTCCTTGCCGACCTCGGCCAGGAAGACGGCCTGGGCGCCGCCGGGGCGGTTGGCATATCCCTCGGTGGTGGTGACGGATAGGTGCTTGAGCTGCAGCTTCGCCGCGAACAGGCCGCCGGGCCGGTGGGCGAGTTCGACGGCCAGGGTGCGGCGCAGGATGCGCGGGGTGATGGCGTCGTCGGGCAGGCGGGGCAGGCCCAGGCGCTGTCCCTCGTCGCTGTTGACCCACGCCCGCAGCTCCCTGTAACGGCGGCACAGGTCGAGGTGGACGGGAAAGAGATGCGTGGCACCGGGATCCGCGAGCCGACAGGCAACGCCGGCGGCCTCGTATGCCTCGGCCACCACGACCCATTCGTCCCAACTCCCGCCGTGACCACGGCCTTTGACGACCTTGCTCTTCAAGCGGTGCCGCACCCGGTTGGTGCCGTAGGAGGAGGGCGCAAGCTGGCAGTCCAGGGGCAGCTCGACCAGCTCGCTGGTCCGCATGCCGCTCAGCGCGGCGATCGTGAGGATGCAGGCCGTGCGGATGTGGCCGAGCAGCCGCGCCAGCCCGGCCTGGGTGATCGGCAGAGTCCAGGGGACCTTGCCGGTGCTATCCGCGCGGGTGACCAGGTCCGCCTGCTGGCCCCAGCGCGGCTCGATGCCCACCTGCGCGATGGCCTGCTCCAACAGTGGGCGTACGGCGGCGGTGCGCGGGTCGTACAGGAAGCCGGGGCCCGGCCGGAAGGGATTGCCGCTGCGCGTCCGCACGCCGCCCTCCAGAGCAAGCGCCGCGAAGTTGACGTGCAGCAGCGGGTCCGCGGAATTCCAGCCGTGGGTGAGTTTGGAGCGGACCGCCCGCTCCTCGTCCTGTTCGAGGGGCTCCCCGGAGGCCAGGTGGGCGCGAACGGCCTGCTCGAACCGGGCCGTTGTGGCGGTGCGGACCGGCCCCGGCGACTGGGGCTGCGAGGTATCGCACGTCGTGCGCAGGGCGAGTGCCGGCGGAGCGATGGTGTGGATGAGGAACAGGGTGGCGGTCAGCAGGGGGTTCATGACCTCGGCGCGGGCCGGAGGCGTCTTGTTCTCGCCGCTGTTTTTCGACACCCCGGCGACGAGGTGGGCGAGTTGCCCTCCCCAGGGACGAAAGCCGCTCGGGTAGCGGTCCGTGGTGAACAACTCACCGTAGTCCGCGATTTCCTGCAACACCTGCACCACGACCAGTTGTGAGGATCCCTCACCGGACCGGGCCGTGTCGGCATCCCGGCCGGCGCACCGGTATGCGAGGTGCACGGTGCAGTGATGCTGGGTCACCTCCTCCAGCGAGGTCACGCCCTGGGCGGTCAGGCAGTTCAGCCACCGGGTCAGCTGCTGGAACCGGTCATGGCAGGTCCGCACCGTGCGCGGCACCCGGTGCGCGGAGGGAAGGACGCGGACGCGTTCGTGTGCGGGGGAACACAGTGCCGTCAGGTACTCCTTGGCCAGGATGCGCCAGCGCGGATGGTGAATCTCGCGGAAGTCCCAGATCAGCACGCCGCGGGAAATGGAGCGGGGCAGTTGGTCGACCACGGTGAAGTCCCAGCGGTCCTGTTCGAAGCGCGGGCCGAGCTGACCGCGCCGCACCGGCAGTCCCGCGACGGTGCAGATGTCCGCCCCGGCGAACGCAGGCTCTGGCCGCGCTCGCGCAGGCTCGACGAGGTTCATTCGGTGTACTCCTCGGGGCGCAGCGGCAGTTCGCTGTCGCAGTCGGTCACCTGCGCGGCGGCATGCTGCAGCGCGCGTTCCTCGAAGCAGGCAGGGGTGAGCAGTTCGTCCAGCCGCTGTGCGTAGGGGCCGAAGACGCTGAGGAACGCTGCGGCGGGCATCAGGCGCCACTGCCGGGCGAAGTACGCCCGCAGCCGCATCAGATTGGGCAGGTGGCGGGGAGCGAACACGGCCAGCGGACACAGCAGACACACCCACGGCCTCGCCGGACACGGCCGGCCCGCAGGCCCGTGCAGTCCCGACAGCTGATCCGCGCAACTGGCCGCGAACACATCCCGCTCTCCACCCAGCAGTTCGCCCAGCGCCGCATCATCCAATCGCAGCTCACGAGCCGCCTGGGGGAAGTCGCGGACGAAGCCCGCGAGGTCCTCGTGGGCGGTAACCACCGGGGCCTGCGGGTGGGCCCGGCGGACCAGATCACGCTGGGCGTCCTCGATCACGTTCTCCGTGGCGGCCTTCTGCACCGGACTCTGCCCGGCAAGGTAGTGGTCGCCCTCCACGGCCGGGGTGTGGTTGGGGTCGATCGTGGCCCGGCTGCTGCCGCGCCAGGACGTCCGGTCCCGCGATGCCTCAACGGTGGTCCGGATCCGGTGCAGATGGATCCGCAGGGGCTGTCCGGCATCGTCGACGAGCTGGTACGTCCGTACCCACGCGGCCCGCGCATCGCTCTCGAACCGGCCCGCCGACCAGCCGCTGCCACAGCCCGACCAGTAGCGCAGCCACAGCTGCTCCCGCAGATCCGGCGGAGCGAACCGCCGGGCGACGGCAAAATGCTCAAGCCACTGCTTCAGCAGGCGCACCCCAGGCCGCGACAGCGTCAACGACTCCCGGCTGGTACGGCCCTTGACGTAGTCGAGCAGCACCGCACCATCGCCGCTCCACCGCACGTCTCCAAGGCCAAGGTCCGCGAGACCATCCGGGACGATACCGGTACGGATCCCGAACAGCAGCCGGTAGGCGAAGGCCACCGACGCTCTGGGAAACAAGGCGGACACCGCCTCCGGAGCGCCACCTGGGTAGAAGTCGCCCACCCGCCAGGTGCGCCCTTGGTAGCCGTGGCGCGAGGATCTGCCCAGGGCCTGCGGACCATGGCGCAGCAGGGAGAACTGGATGTTCTCGCGCGACAGACCGTTGGCCAGATCCCGGCCCCGCGCCGCGTCCCGCAGCGCCTGCCGGTGCGCGTCCCACGCCTGAGCCACCGCCTCCTCGGCCGACGCGGTCAGCGCCTTCCACTCCCGAACGGAGTAGGCGGGCAACGGGCGCCGCTTGCGGCTCAGACGCGGCTGAAAAGTCCGCCCGTCCACCATGCGCCGCACATCCGGGGCGAGCACGCCGTCGAGATCGTCTAAGCGCCGCAGCAGCGCACGGTCATGCGCCTCATGCCGGTTGTCCCGTCCCATCCAGTACTCGGCCAGCACCGACCGGGTGAGCGCCCGCGCATCTCCCGTGAAACCCAACTGGTGCAGACCGCGCAGCAGATGGTGAATGCCGCCCAAGCGGCCCTTGACCGTGCCCGCGGTGCCCAGACCACCGTGCGGCACGACCAGATCCGCCAGGGCCCGCAGCAGCTGCCGCGCCAGCACCGGCAGCACATCCTCACGCAGCAGGCATTAAGCGCGGGACCCGTCGAGGAACACACAGTCCAGGCCCAAGGGCTGCTCCGTCACCGTCGCCGGCATCAGACCCCTACCTTCTGCTCCGCGACGTCGAACTCGTCGTCCGCTTCCCTCTGTGCCTGTTCGCGGTCGAGCAGGCCCCACCGCTTCCCGGACTCCACGTAGTGCTCGCGGAAGATCCGCATCATGTCCAGGCGCCGCAGATACTTCTCGGTGGTGAGCACCGAGGAATGGCCGAGCAGATCGCGCAGCACCAGCAGCGGTTCGGTGGTCGTCAGGTAGTACGACAGGGCCGCATCGGCGTCGCTACCCGCCGCGGACAACCTCGCGGCCTGCTCGTAGAACCCGGCCACCAGACGCTCCATCGTGGCCATCGCGAAGGTGTGCCGGCAGCAGTGCGGATGCACGTGGGGAAAGCGCGGCTCGAACCGCTCCCGGATCCTTCGCGCCGTCCGCTCGAACACCGTCGACCAGGCGGTGAACGGGCCGCCGTCGGACCGAACGGCCAGCAGCATCGAGCCGCCATCGGGAGCCACCAGACGGCGGCGCTCGGCGGGCCGCAGCGTATGCCACTGCACGCGCCGCCCGTTCACCCGCCCGCCCCGGCTGTCCATCTCGCTCACGAACAGCGGGGCACCCCACCGCCTCGGCGGCCGCCACGCGGAGCCTTCGCAGGCCAGCATGCGCTCCAAGGACAGGTAGGAGTGCACGCGGGCCAGCGCACCGTACGAAGTCCAGGTGACACGGAACTTGCTCCCCTTGGTGATCGCCTCCGGCAGCGGAAACGCGATCGGCATCAACCGTGGCGCCGGCGGAAGCGGCGGAATCTCGCAGCCCAACAGATGGGAGAACTCCCGCAGCCGCATACCGGAGGACATCACGAGCTCGCCCACCGCGCCGTTGCGCGCCAGATGCCAGCCTCGAAACCGACCCGGCCCCTCCTCCTCGCTCCCGTCCGGCCGCAGCCCCGCCAGACCGTTGACGAACGTAGCCGCGAAATCGTCCTCCAGGTACTTGATCGTCACATGGCCCTTCGGGACCCGGCGCCGGGCCTGATTGACCAGGACCTCCCGGACGGTCTCTGCGTAGAGCATCACCGCCTGCCGGTAGGTGAACGGCACCGCCGTGGCGTACTGCTCGGCGATCGCCCACCTGTAGAACATCCCCAGCACGCTCATGTGCTGGTTCCACGTGACAGCCCCCAGCCGCCGCCCGGGGTCGCCGGTGGCTCGGTCAACGGCATACGTACTCAGCAGAGCCTTCAGCCGATCCCGAGTGTCGAAGACCTCGATCCCGTGTAGCTGGGCCGCCGCGATCCAGTCGCGCAGGATCCGCGCGTACGTCCCCCAGGACGACGGTGCCGGGCAGTTCTCCGTCGGCCGCAACCGCAACCACTCATTGGCCACCGTTGTCGCACGCAACCCTCGCCCGTCCTCGAACAGAAGGTCATCGTCAACAAGAAGCGCCATCCCCTCGGGAATCGTCGGCTTCCCCGACAATCCCCAGGACTCCCAGCCTTCACTGGAGTAGAACGCCAGCTCCATGCCCACCGACCGTACGGAGGGGACACGGCGCAGAACACCCAACAAGTGCGTTCGACACGTCGCTCCAGCAAGCCGTATGAGACACGGCAGTTGTGCGCAAACAACCCTCGGTGTGCAGGACGTATCCCCACTGCAGGTCCAGCGCGTCGGCGGTCGCGTTGGTGACCGCCATGCGTACCGGCGGGGAGCCGTCCGGGGTGATCAGGTGGTCGAGCGTGCGGCTGGGCCAGTGCTCGCCGCCGGTCAGTGCGGCCACGAGGGCGGGCGGGGCATCGTCGAGGAGATCGGTGCCCAGCTCCTCCCAGCCGACGGCGACATCGTCGATGAGATGCCGGGACATGGCCTTCGCGTCGCGACCGAACCGGTGCTGGTAGGCGGTCAGCAGGAGAGGCAGGTGGTGGCTGGGCACGCCGTCGAGCTGGACGTGGATGCCGCTGTATCCCGTGCCGTCGGTGGGGCGGGCGATGAAGGAACGTGTGGACAGGGGCTTCTCCGGATCGAGCAGGGGGCTGGGGGCGTTCGGCGGCCACCAAGGCGGCGTGTGGGAGGGACGCGCCTACGCGCGGTCCGACTGCCCGGCGGCGGCCGGCGGACCGGAGGCGTCGGTGCGGGCGCAGGTATAGCCGATGAGGTGGGAGGGGTTGGCCGTCGCGGGGACGGTGGCGGCGTCGCTGCACACGAACGTGTACCGGATCGAGGTGCGCGGGGTGCCGTGCAGCCAGGCGTTGTCGTCCTTGCCCGGGTTGATCTGCAGACCGGAGTGGGCGACGGCGTCGGTCTGGGTGTGGATGTGGGCGAAGAGCATCAGGGCGCCGCCGTCGGTGGTCTTGAGCGCGTAGGCGTCCTTGTGGCGGTTGGTGGCCTTGTCGAAGACGGTGGTGCCCTTGTCGCCGTACTTCTTTGTCGTCTCGTCGTGGATCTTGATCTGCTGCTTCCTCGCCTTGGTCGGCGCGAGGACCTTGGTGCCGGTGTTCGTGCCACCGGCGGCGAAGTTGTCGAGGACCGCGGTGCGCAGGACGTCGGCGCCGGCCGCGAGATCCCGGTTGCCGTTGGCCGCTACGGCAGTGGCGTAGCCGGCCTGGTCGAGGGCGACCTTGGGCAGGGTCTTGCCTGCAAGGTCGACGACGGACACCATCTCCCACCGCTTGCCCGTGGGCTGTTCGCTGAAGACCGCGAGACGGGAGGGAGCCTTGCCCTTCTGGCCGGAGAGCGCGGCGGCGAACCAACGGTCCTGGCCCGGGGCGAAGCGCGGGATGTAGAACTTGGCGCTCTTAGTGTCGTAGGACCACGGCTTGTACGGCTTGCGATCAGCCTTAGGCAAGCCCTCGGTTTCGGTGTAGTCCGAGACGGACATCGCGTACAGCGGCCCGTCCTCGACCGTGTCGAGCAGGCGCCGGTTCCGGCTGACGTTCGCCTTGCTGTTGATCTTCGAATAGTGGGTGATGACGTCGTGGGCCTGGGTGGCGGTGAGGGCCGGTGCGGGCTTCGGGGCGGTGCGGGCGCTGGGTGTCTGCCGGGCCTGGGCGGGGCCGTCTTCGCCAGCGCAGCCGGTGAGGGCCAGGGCGAGGCAGGCGGCGCCGACGGACAGCGGCAGGGTAGAGCGGGCGATGCGGATGGAGGCTCCAAGGGGCTGTGGGCGGGAGTGGATCAGCGTGTGCGGCTGGTCGTTGGGGTGGTCTTGGGGGAGGTCGGCGGCAGGGCGGCGCTGGTGGTGGGCGCCGAGTGGCGCAGGTTCACGCCGATGCCCTTGGCCGTGAGCTGCTGGACCACGCTGTGCACGCGAAGGGCGCGACCGCGCTCCCCGTAGGCGCTGGGCAGGAGCAATGCCGCTTGGTGCGGGTGGTACTGGAAGCCGTGGGCGTACAGCATCCTGCGGGCATCGACCGGCACGCTCTCGTACGGCGCACCGAGGGCGCCGTCGGCGTACAGGGTCAGGGTGAGGACCTGGTCCACCTGCGGCGGGTCGGGCCGGTGCGGGGGCTCAGGTTGGTCGGCCGCGTTATGGAGCACCTCGTGCAGGGCCTGCTGGTAGCGGGGCAGTACCCGGCGGGTGACGTGAGCGGCGGCGCGTGCG
This sequence comes from Streptomyces sp. NPDC056486, assembly GCF_042795295.1. Lineage (NCBI taxonomy): Bacteria > Bacillati > Actinomycetota > Actinomycetes > Kitasatosporales > Streptomycetaceae > Streptomyces > Streptomyces sp. NPDC056486. The sequence goes on along the minus strand of NZ_JBHTSF010000093.1, from coordinate 26,115 downwards.
GGGTCGTTGGGGACGGCGACGCCGTGTGGTTCGTCGACACCGTCGAGGTGATGGGGCTTGATGCCTTCCCCGTCGGGTTGGAGCGGGGCGACGACGAACTGGTGGGGATACAGGGGCCGGTCGGTGACGTAGAGACGCTGCGTTTCGGGGCCGTGGAGGACGGCGTCGTGGGTGAGGACGTACTGGCTGACGATGTGGCCGACGTGGCTGATGTCCCAGACCTGGTTGGTGGTGGGGAACTGGTCCCTATATGCGGCGTGGCGCTGGTAGGTGCTGGTCCAGGTGCCGGGCAGACGGGCGGCCAGGCCGGTGGCGAAGGCGGACAGGTCGGTGCGGGGTGAGGTCACGTGTTCCTGGAGGGAGGCGGTGGTCCGGCGTCAGCGCGTGTGCCGCGGCGGTGCCGCCGGAAGGGGTGGCGCAGGGACCGGAGCGGACGGGAACCGTGGTGCCGGCATGAGCGGGGACAGGGCCCGCATCCGGTCCTCGGCCACGTGCAGGACCTCACCGAGGTTGCGGACCTCGGCGGCGGCGTCGGCCAGGTCGTAGGACAGGTCGAAGCCGTCGTCCTCCTCGGTCTCCTTGGCCTTCTCCCCGGCTGCTTCGAAGAACTCGCCGAGGTGCGCCAGCAGGCCGTCGCGGGGCTCCAGGATCTGGTGCAGCAGGGCTGCGGCGTCCGCGTGGGACTCGGCTCCGTTGAGCCGGTCGGTCAGGGCGCGCATCGCATCGCCGTACACGTACACGGGGGTGCGCTCTGCTGTATCGCAGCCGTCAAGCGCTTTGCCTGCTTGGGGTGTTGGCGGAGCCGGGTGCGGGGTTGTGGTGGGCGGGAGGGGATGTGGCAGCAGCCCGAGCTGGGCGAGGCGGTGGTCGATCGCCTCGATCAGGGGTTCGGGGCTGCCACCGTGGCGGGCTTCGGGCCGCTGGGGGGCACGGGGGTCGTTTGAGGGAGCCGAGTCGAAGACGATCTCGAACAGGCCCTGGTCGTCGGGGTGTTCACGGGTAGCGACCCAGCCCTCTGGGTCTCCGGTCGGGCGGTCGGAGGAGGACTCCTGCGGCGGGCTGATGATCAGGTAACTGCGGTCGGGGAGCGACACACGCACGATGTAGGTGCTCAGGCCGAACTCGACGTCACACACCAGCCCGCGCTCGCGCAGTGGTGTGGTGATGTGCGCGTGGCGGCGCCACAACTCCTGCCACTGCGGGGCGTCCACGTTGCGGTGGTCAGGAAGCGGCGCGAGCGCAGCCGCTGTGTGGACCTCTGGAGTGCTTGCTCCGTCAGCGGCCACGTGTCCTCCTGCGGGAGGCCGACGTGCGGTGCGGCGGAGGTGTGCGGCGAGCGGGGGTGGCCTCCTGCTCCGGAACGGGACTGAAGTCGAGTTCGTCGGCGTCGCAGGAGGCGATCAGGTCGTGCTCCATGTGCGCTTCGCGATCGGCGACCTGCTCCAGGAGATCGTCATGCTCGGCTTGGCACTGCTGGTACTCGGCCCAGTCGGCGTCGCTGAAATGAGCGGGGCGGTTCAGAAGGTTCCTTGGAGGTGTGGGGGATCGGGCTCCGGGCTCGGTGCAGTCAGCGGTGACGACCGCCCGGCCGGGGTGGCGGAGGCGCCGGCGGCCCTTCCTGCCGGGTGAGCGGCGCGAGGAAGCGTTGGAGTCCGAGGTGGTCGTCGAGTTCCTTGGCCGCGTCGCGGAGGGATTCTGACGTGCGTCGCAGGAAGGCGCGGGCTGAGGCGTGATCGATGACCATGCGGTTCGTGAGGTGGTGCCGGTCGGTGGAGTTGGCAGACCGGGGCAGGGACAGGGCGCACTCCGCGGTCTCGGCGAAGTGAGGGGCTGCGTGGCTCGACATGGCCGCTGCCGTGGCGAGATGCCTCAGAACGGTCTCGCCGACTCGGGTGGTGTGGTGCGGGCTCCGGGCGAAGTCGGCAGCCAGGCGGAGGACGTCGCGGGAGAGGTCCTGTGCGTCGGCGGCGTGCTGGACCAGCAGTGTGTAGGAGGGCGCGGCTGGCACATGCCCGTCCTCGTCCAGCAACTCCCACTGGTGGGCGGCCTTGTACGTCTCGTCCTTCAGCGCGTTGAGCGCGCGGATGAGGTGGAGCGCGTCGTCACGCGGTATGAGCTCACGATGGATGTCGGGCCTCACGCTGCTGCGGCTCCTTGGTCAGGGTTGGGTTCTCGGGAGGTGAGCGGCACCGCGAGCCGCCGACGAAGAGCTAGCGGCTAGGGGTGGAGCCGGGGGCTGGAGGAGCGGGCGGTGGGGTTGCGGCAGTCGCTTGCTGTGGGCTGGCCGACGCGGTGGAGTTGGGGGCCGGGTCGTAGACGGCGCGCAGCCTGCGCAGGCCGGCCTCGTCGGCGAGGGCCAGGACCGACAGCGCCTGGCTGGCCGCCGCCATCAGCAGGTTCGAAGGCGATCCCTTGGCCGCGTCGCGGTTCTCACGCTTCCACCGGGCGGCGGCGACGAGGTAGTCGCTCAGGGCGCGCAGTGCGGGTTCGGTGTGGTCCAGGACGTGGTCGGTCACCGCGTCAATGTCCGCCGGGGTCTGGGCCGCGGCCAGGGCGTTCAGGTGCGGGGTGAGGTCGGGTGCGGGCCAGGGGTGGTCGGGCAGCGGGTGCACGGCGCGGAAGGGCTCGGAGTCGCGTCGTGCCCACCGCTTCAGGTCGCCGCGGGTGGCGAGGTTGTACTGGGCTGCGTGGATCTGCTCGGCGTCGCGGCCGACGTTGTCGTACAGGTGGAAGTCTGGGTCGCGCGTCGGGATGCGGAAGTCCTTCGGTCGGGTGCGGGGCTACATGTCGTCGAGGTCGTCGGTGCCGGGGAAGCCGTCGAGTCCGTCGTCGAGGGTGTCCTGCTGGTAGTGGAAGACGGCCTCTTCGAGGGAGGCGAGGCGCTCGATTCCGGGGTGGGCGCGGAAGGCGTCGGTGCGGTCGGCGATGTACTGCTGGGTCTCGGCCTCGGAGGTGAGGATGCGCAAGGCGTTGCGGGAGCAGATCCGACCCCACTGCGTGATGTCGGTGGGGGTGGCGTCCTTCATCCACACCCAGATGCCGTTGCCGAGCTTCAGTACGGCGTCGGGGTGGTACAGGCCGCCGGTCGTGCGGCGCCGGCGGGGGCTGTGGCGATCGCCCATGTCCCGGATGAGGCCCTGGCAGCCCTTGGCGAGCGCCATCGGCATCAGGTCCGCGTGTTCGGCCAGCTCGTTGGCCAGCTCCCGCTGGAGTTCGTCGGTGTGGATGCGTCCTCGGTCGGTGGTGATCCGCCGGGCCACCTTGAGGACGAGCTTGCGCAGCGCGTCATTGGAGATGTGCGTCACGGCAGGTCGCGCTCCACCCACACGGCGGCGGCCTCGGCCAGGGCGCTGGCTGCGTGCTCGATGACCTCCCGCGTCACCGCACGCCCTGGCGAGGCGAGGTCGGGGTCGTAGAGGGCGAAGGTGCGCGTGCCACGGACTTGGGCGAGGGAAGGGAGCGTCTCGCACAGCAGTTGTGTGGCGACCCGGCGCTGCCGCTTCTCCTCTTCCACGCGTTCGCGGCGCTCTGCCCACGCCCCGGCCAGCGACAGCTGGCCCTCGGCTACCCGGGTAGCGAGTTCTGGATCCTCTCCGCGGAGCTTGGCGAGCTGCGCCTCTGCCGAATTCGCCTTCGCCTTGTTTTCCTTCGCCGCTGTGTACGCCTCGTTGAGCCCCATGGCGCCGTTGATGACGGGATCGACCAGGTCGGGTGCATGCTGAAGAACGGTGCTTGCGCGGCCCATGACAGCAGTGGCGACGCCAAGTTGTTCCCCGAGGGAACGCGCGGTCTGTTCCCTCGGGGAACGGCCGTCTTGTTCCTCAAGGGAACGGGCCTTCACTGTGATCATCGCTGTCTGGCCCTTGGTCAGGTTGCGACGACGCAGGTTGACCGACAGGACGTAGGCATCGGTGTTGTCCTGTTCGTAGGTGCAGAAGGTGGGCTCGATACCGGCGCGTTCGCAGGCGGTGAGGCGCCCGCGTCCGTCGAGGATGCGTCCCTGCGGGTCGAGGACGATGGGCTGGAGCAGCCCGTTCTCCTCGATGTCCCACGCGAGGGAGGCCAGTTCCTCCTCGTCGAGCGGTGGGAGAAGCGCGGTGGTCGGGTGGGTCTCTATGGTGGATTCCTTGCGGGAGTGTCGTCGGGATTCGTGAACCCGGCGCCTTTTCAGTGCATGCGGGCGTCGGTGTCGAAGAGCGCCAGTTCGTGGCTGTGCAGGAGGTGCTGGACGATGAAGCTGCGGCCTGCGACTTTCCACAAGCCGCGACCTCGGTTGAGGTGGGCGATGGCGTCCATCTCGACGGAGGTCAGGCCGAGCAAGGAGGCGGCGGCGTGGAGTTGGTCGGTCTCCTGGCGGTAGATGATGCGGGTGGAGCAGTCGGCGAGCAGGCCCTCGGCCAGGGCGCGTCCCTGTGATCCGGCGTCGCCGGCGGTGAGCAGGTCGGACAGCCGGTGGATCACCATCAAGTTCGCGATGCCGAGGCCGCGGCTGAGCTTCCACTGGGCCTGCATGCGCTGGAGCAGACCGACGTGCCGCATCAGCCGCCATGCCTCGTCGTAGACGATCCAGCGCCGACCGCCGTTCGGATCGGAGAGGGCGGACTCCATCCAGGCACTCGCGCAGGTCATCGCCAGGACCAGGGCGGTGTCATCGCCCGAGCCGCCGAGCCGGGACAGGTCGATGGTGAGCATCGGCGCGTTGGGGTCGAAGGCCACGGTGGAGGGGGCGTCGAACATGCCGGCCAGGTCGCCGTGGACCAGGCGGCGCATCGCGTGGGCCAGGTCGCGGGCGGCGTCGCCGAGCTGGCCCGACATCAGTGCGGCGGCTTCGTCGAGTGCACCGGGGTTGTTGAGGGTGGCCGCGACGTCGCCGAGGAGTGGCGTGCGGCCGGTGGCGGCGGCGCGGGTGACGACAGCGTCCAGGGCGACGTCCAGGGCGGTGTGCTCCATGGGTATCAGGTCCCGGCCCAGGACGGTGCGGGCCAGCGAACCGAGCAGCAGCAGGCGCCGCTTGCGGATCTCGCCCACCCAGTCGCCCTCCGCCACGCTCTGCGGGCGCGGCGCCGCGTCCAGGGGGTTCAGCCGCCCGGGCAGTCCGGGGCCCAGAGCGACGGACCGGCCGCCAAGCGCTTCCGCCACCGGCGTCCACTCGCCCTTGGGGTCGCAGGGCACGTAGACGCGGTAGCCGAAGGCGACCGAGCGCAGTGCGAAGGACTTGGCGAGCGCGCTCTTGCCCTGGCCGATCACGCCGGCGAGCAGCAGGTTCGGGTTGGTGAACCCTTCGACCTTGCCGTACAGCGCGAACGGATCGAAGACGAAGCTGGCTTCCGCGTGGACGTCGCGCCCGATGTAGATGCCCTCGGCGCCGAGTCCGCCCTCGGCCAGGAAGGGATACGCGCCGGCCGCAACGGCGGTGGTCATGCGGTGGGCGGGCAGCTTCAGCCGGTTCTTCCGCGCGGAGGCAAACCCGGGACGTCCGCTGGGTGGGTAGAGCGCGGCGGGCATCTCCAGCTCGGCGGACGTGCCCTTGGCCTGATGGGCGTGGGTTTCCGCGCGGGCCTTGGCGGTGGCCTCGGCGAGCTGGCGGCGGGCGGCCTTGCGGGAGGCGCGGTCGGTGCCGTGCGGGGTGAACAGGGGGCTGGCGCTGGCGCGGTGGGTTCGTCGCGCGGGCCGGTGGCTCATGAGGCCACGGCTTTGGGGGAGCGGGGCGCGATCACGAGGCGGCTCACACCGTGGGGGAAGCGGAGAACAGGGTGGTCCGGTAGCTCTTGCCGTCGTTGTTCCAGTCGAGCTGGATGCTGCCGTCCGCCAGGTATCGGCCGCTCTTCGCGCTGTACCTGAGGACGGGCGTGGTGAACGAGCTGTTGCCGGCGGTGTTGCCGTGCTCCAGCTTGTATTCGATGCCGTAGGAGTTCTTGTACTTCACCACCGGGTCCGGGCCGCTCACCGACTTCTTGACCTGCAGGTGGAAGCGGGCGCCGTCCAGCACATCGGTCTGGTTGACGAACCAGACCGGCCCATCCCAACTCGCTTTCGCATAGGCGTAGATGACGCCGCTGACGCGCTTGGCGCACTGGGTCACCTTGAAGTTGTAGTTGTCGCTGAGAGGGCCGCTGTAGGCGGGGTCATCTACGGAGGCGCTGCTGGTGGTGCACCGGTAACTGGCGGCCGAAGCGGGGCCGGCAGCGGCGAGAGAGACGGCGCCGACGGCGGAGGCCAGGGCCAGGGCGGCGGAGGTGGAGCGCTTCAGTGTGCGCAATGGGGTGCCTTTCGACGGGGTGGAGGGCTAGCGGCTGCAGGTCGTGGTGTGGCCGTGCAGTGGGGTGTTGAGGTCGCTCGGAGTGGTCTTGCGGCGGACGGTGTGGCCGGCGGCGAGGTGGCGCTGGCAGATGGTCAGGACGGGTGGCCCCTCGGGCAGCCGCTCCGGGTGACATGCGGAGTCCGCTGAGGTCTCGTCCGCCGTGGGCAGGAGGTGGAAGGCGTCGTGCACGGCGGTGGCGGACTGGAACAGCCGGATGTGCGCGGTGGCCAGGTGACGGCCGGCGGTGGGATGCGGGGGCCGGGTGGTCTCGGCGAGTTGGTCGAGCAAGTGGTGCAGTGCGGTCAGATGTGCGTGCACGAGGTCGAGGTGGACGCGGTTCGCGGCGGCCGGAGCTGCCGGGCCATCCGGCGCGAGACCGCGGGTGTGATGGCGCAATCCTGCGGAGGCGGCCCGCAGGTAGGGGTACGCCTCGTCAGCGCGTGGGGGAGAGGGCAACTGTGGGGTCTTTCGTGCGGCGGTATGCGGGTAGCCGGTCAGCGCGCGGGGCGTGCCTGCGCAGGTGTAGGTGCAGGTACCGGTGGGAGAGGGGCCTTGGCGAAGGCCAGGGTGCGGGCCTGTTCATCGCGCAGATCGCGGTACGTACCCCGGGCGCGTGTGCCCGGGTGGCTCTCCGTAGCCAGGAGGTCGACGCGCGACTGCATCCCATTGCTGGTGGCGCTCTCGGCCAGCCATGCGCGGAACGAGGGGAGTTGAAGGAGTGTGCGGTGAGCGTCGGTGAGGTCGGTGGCGTGGACGACGAACAGCCATGCGCGTTCGCCCTCGTCGTATCCGGGCCCGGTAAGGGCGACGGTGAACGCCCGCCGTGCGGGCCGGGCGGCGAGGAGCCCGAGGCGCGTGATCGTGGTGTCCAGGGTGTCGCTGGCCTCGACGGCGAGGTCGCGCAGGACGTCTTCCCACTCGGCGAGGCGCGCTGCGTCCATCACGTCGTCTGCGGGCCGCTGTGCATCGAGCCGCTCCTGGTGAGTGCGCTGCAGGGTGTGCAGGCCGTCGAGCAGGGCGCGGATCTCGTCGATCAGATGAGGTTCGGCTGCAGGTGCGAAGCGGCTCACAGGGCGGTCCGGGCGAGGGGCAGCGCGGACAGAACGAAGGCTTCAGGCTGCTGGTAGTTGAGCCTGCGCAGGTCGACGCCCGAGCTGACGGCGTGGGTCTCGATCTGGGCGCAGGCGGCGTCCAGGAGGGCGTCGGTCTCGGCGGTGACGGTGACCAGACCGGTCAGGGCCACGTCGGCGTGTCCGGCGATGAGCTGGCGCTCGCGTGTTTTGACGTCGGCGTACTCGACGGAGTCTTCTTCGTTGTCGACCTGTCCGCGGCGGGCCCTCTCGTTGGCGTCGGCGATGATGGCGGCCTTCTTGCGCTGGACGTCGCGCATCGCAGACTCGAGCCCCTGCGGCGCGTAGATGAGGGAGAGGCTGCGCCGCACTCCGGCGGTGAACATGAGCCCGTGCAGGAACCCGGCCCCCATTTCGGTGCGCGGCCAGTTCTCCACCCAGTAGGTGGCGTGCCGTGCGGAGTCGGTGGCCAGGCGGTCGTACTCCTCTACCTGGACGACGGGCCCGGCGGCTGCGGGGTCGGCCTCGGCGCGGCCGGTCTCGGACCACTGCTGCAGGGCGGCGAGCGCCTTGGGGTCGTAGGCGGTGCGGACGACGGCGGCGATCTCCCGCGAGGTCAGCCACCCGGTGACCATCAGGCCCGCGTTGCGGGCGGACTGGGCGATGGACACGGTGGTCTGCTCCATGACCGTGAATGCCCCGGGCAGCCCGCCGCCGGCCTGGCTGATCAGGCGGCGGGCGGCTTTGAGGTCGAGGGAGATGGCGAGGTAGGTCTCGTGCGGGGCGGCGGCCGGGCCGGCGGAGTCGACGAGTTCGGAGTAGATCTGTCCGGCGACCGGTGTCTGGGGCTGCCCGTTCTGAGCCCAGTGGCGGGTGAGGGTGTCACCGCTGTCGGGGACGGTGCGCTCCAGCACCTGCACGGTGGCGATGTGCCCGGTGCGGGCGATGCCGGCCAGTGCGCGTCCCCAGCTGCTGACGTGGTGGTTCTGGGTGGCGGGGTCGAGGAGGACGAAGGCGCGGCTGCTGACGCGGGCGATGGCGGTCAGGGTCTGCTGGTGCGGATCGTGCACGGCAGCGGCGCCGTTGGCGGAGTCGCCGGGGGTGACGACCTTGAGGGAGGCGGCGGTGCCGGGCAGGTGCAGGATGCCGTCCTGGCGGGGCCGGGTGACGGGCCGGGCGAGCCAGAGAATCTGCCCGGTCCGGCGGCGGTGTGCGTAGCGGGCGACGATCGGCGCCCAGTCGATCAGGGAGCGGCCGTGCCGACGGATCGCGACGAGCACACCCGTCGCAGCCCACAGCGGGGCCAGGGCGACGACGCCGAGCAGGCCGGTGGAGACCACCGTCATCAGCAGCAGCGCCAGCGTGCAGGAGACGAGGACGAGTTGGGGCAGGGAGAGGCCGAGGAGGATGCCGCGGCGGGACCGGTGGGGGAACTTCACCGTGACCGGGGCGACGGAGAGATCAGTCAAGGGGCGGGTCCTGGAGGCGCGGGTGGAACCCGGGGGCGAGAGTGAGCGTGCGCGTCCCGCCCCCGGGAGTCGGTCAGGGGATCAGAGGCCGGTCGGCGGCGGCGGTGAGGCCGACCCGCTGGACGTGGCGTTCTGTGAGCCGGAGGACGGGGGTGCGCCCTGCGGCGGCGGGGTCGTGGTCGTGGTCGGCGAGCCGGTCTGCCATCCGCCGCCTTGGCCGGAGGCGGCGCTTGCGCCGGATCCGGTCGGCCCCTGGCTGCCGCCCACCTGGCCGCTGGTGTCGTCGGACACGCTGGTGGGCGGGGGCTGGACGGCCTTCTCCAGACCGGACTTGACGGCAGTGCCGCTGGGTGGGCCACCGGTTCCGCCGCCCTGCGAGCTTTCCGTGCCTTCTTCGCCTCCGCCGGTCGGGTTGGCGGCGACGTCGCCGGGGAATCCGCCCCCGCCGCCGGCGTCGGGGCCTTGCGGGGCGGCGCCTGCTCCGGCGGCAGCACCACCGGTTGCGGCGGTGGCCGCAGCCGAGGCGGCCTTGCGGGCACCCTTCTCGGCATGCTGCTTGGCCATCTGGGCTCCGGAACCACCGGCCCGGTGGATGGACTCGCCGTCCGTGCCTTCGGCCGCCCAGTGCACGAATTTGAACACCGCGTAGGGGCAGAGCAGCACCAGGACCATGATCACGATGCCGGACATGACGTCGGCGAGGGCGCCGATGCCGTCCTTGGCTTCGGTCTTGCCCATGGCGGCGATGCCGAGGACGAAGATCACGGTCATCAGGAGCTTGGAGACGACCAGGGTGGCGGTGGCTTCGATCCAGCCCTTGCGCCAGCGGCGTGCGACCTCCCAGCCGCCGCCGGCTCCGGCGAAGATGGCCAGGGTGACCATGACGAGGATGCCGACCTTGCGGACCATCATCACGCACCAGTAGAGGAAGGCGCCTAGCGCGGCGCCGAGGCCGGCGAACACTGCGACGAGCCAGCCCAGTCCGGCGAGGCCGGGGATTTGGTTGACCTTGACCATGCGGCGCACCGCGGTCTCGATGTTCAGGTGCGCGGCTTTGAACAGCCCGTCCGAGAGGGCGTCGACGACTTCGATGGCGACCGTGGTCAGGGAGATGGCGCAGAAGGCGAACAGGACGCCCGACATGGTGCCGGTGACTGCCTGGGTGAGAGCCTGTCCGTCGCGTTTGACGGCGGCCCGGACGAGCTGTGCGCAGAACGTTGCGACCAGGATGGTCAGGCCGATCGGCAGCAGCATCTCGTAGTTGTCGACGAACCAGCCGGCCCGCAGATCGACCTTGGTGGTGGCGTTGACGGCCTTGGCGGCCAGGTCGGCTGCGGCGGCGGCGAGTTCGCCGGAGCTCTTGGCCATCCAGTCGCCGATGGCCTTGCCGGGGTCGCTTGCGAAGTCGACGGCCTCGCCGACGGCGCAGAGCTTGTCAGCCAGAGGGAAATCACAGAAACCCACGAGGAGTTACCCCTCCTTTCTTGTCTTGGGCGTGGGTCACTGCGTGACGCTGGGGGCGATGGCGGCCAGGCGGCAGTCGTGGCTGGGCCGGCACTGCACGGCCAGGGTCACGGCGCGCTCCTCGGCTCCGCCGCCGCCCTTCTTCCAGGCGATCTGCTGGCGTCCGTTGACGGTGACGACGTAGATGTACGCCTTGGTGATCGCGGAGGGGTCCTCGGCCAGCGCCTGCTTGAACGCGCCGGGGTAGTGGCCCTCGGTGACGGACGCGGTGGCGTGCTGGTTCTGATCGGCCATGCGCGACCACAGCAGCGGGTCGGGGGTCTGGCCGGAGACGGACGCCCAGTCGGCGTACTCGGTCTCTGTGGTCATCCACGCGCGCATGCCGGTGAGTTGCTGGTCGCGGCTGGTGTCGCGGGTGTCGTAGGACCACAGCATCTGAGCCGCGGCCTTGGCATAGGCGACTGGTTCGGCGATCTGCGGGGGCTTGCGAACCGAACCGGATCCGGCCGCGGGCTTGGGGACGGCCTCGGAGGAGGACGGGCTGTCAGCCGGAGCGGGCGTGGAGGTGTCCGGGGCCTGGTGGCTATCCCCGCCGCCGGACAGCCAGGCGACGACACCGGCGGTGGCCAGCAGGACGGCGACGAGGGAGGCGACGAGCGCGATGCGCCGGTTGGCCGACCAGCCCGCGCCGTAGGAGGACAACGAGAGGGAGGGGAATCGTTTCGGCATCAGTGGACCTGCGAGCCGAGAGCCGAGAAGAACGCGACGGCGCCATTGGCGGCGCCGAGCCCGAGGGCGGCGCCGGCGGCGACGGTCGCGCCCTTCTTGCCGTTGGCTTCGGCTTGGTGGCCGCCGGTGTGGTGACCCCAGGCCCAGACGACGAGGCTGACGGCGAGGGCGCCGACGACAGCGACGATCCCGAACAGGTTGATCGAGTTGACGACGTTCCTCAGCACGCTCAGGCCGGGCAGTCCGCCGCCCTTGGGGGAGATACCTGGGTCGTAGGCGAGCTGGATGAGGCGGTCTGCGAGAGGGACGGACATAGAGGTGGCGGGGCTCCTTGCATGCGCGGGCGCCAGGCGAGGGCCGGCGGGAAAGGGGGAAGCGGAGGGGAGGGGGTGCACTCGGGGCGCGGAAGTGGCCGCGGCGGCTTGCCCGGACCTGCGTCGAGCAGAGGCGGGAAGAGTCCACTCCTCGGGCCGGGGCGCGGCTTCGAAGCCGCCTCTTCGGCTCGGGGCCAGAGAGATTAGCCGGGGCGTGCTACTTCGGAATCGGCGGCTTCGGCGCCGGGTTCGACTCGTACGGGTTGGCGCAGTCGTAGATCATGTATCCGCGGATCTTCTTGCCGTCGGACTTCCGGGTCACCGCGCCGCGGGTGTACCAGGTCTTCTCTGCACGCTTGTACGCGAACTGGTTATAGGCGACCTTGTCGTGCCGGTAGGCGATGCCCACGACGGCGGACTTCTTCGAGGCATCCTTGTGGACCTTGACCGCCTTGCACGAGATCGTGGTGTGGCCGGTGTCGTACGCCTGGGCTGTGGAGGCGCTGGCTAGGCCGCCGGCTGCAACTGCGAGGCCGATCGAGCTGGCCGCGAGGGCACGTCGGATGCGGGAGTGGATTGGCATGTGGATGCTCCGGGGTGTTGGGGGGTGGGGAGTGGGCCGTCGGCTCGTCCTGCTGGGCGGTTCGTCGGGCGAAGCAACGCAGAGAGGTGGGGAGTTGGTCTCCTTGGTCATCCACGCGCGCATGCCGGCGAGATCCTGGCGACGGCGGCTCGCGGGCCTGCGGGCTGACCGGGATCAGATGACGCGGCGGGCGGCGAGGATCGTCCAGTCCTTGAGCGGAGTGATCCGGACCGGCTTGGATGTGCGCGGTGCCTCGATCACCAGTCCCTCGCCCATGTACATGCCGACGTGTTCGGGGCGGCTCGCGGTGCCGCGGCTGAAGATCAGATCTCCGGGCTGGAGCTTGTTGCGTGAGACGGCCTTGCCCTCGCTGACCTGGGTGTAGGTGGTGCGGGTGAGGGTGATGCCGGTGTGGGCGTATGCCTGCTGCATCAAGCTGGAGCAGTCGCAGCGGCCCATCGGGTCGGGGCCGTGCGCGTCGGTGCAGCTGCCGCCCCACTGGTACTGGGTGCCGAGCTGGCGCATCGCCCAGTTCAGGGCCTTGCGGGCCTTGGGGTCGGCGTCCTTGGGGATCTTGTATCCCTTGGGGACGCTGCCCTCGGGGATGCGGCCGAAGCCGGAGCTGTCCTTGGCAGGAGCGCAGTCCGGCATGGCGTTCTCGGTTTTTTTGTTCGCGTCCTTGGAGGGCTTGTCCTTGCCGGCGTTGGGGAAGGTGGCGGCGATGGCCTTCTGCAGTGCGGTGGCCAGGCCCTCCCACTGCGCGTATGCCTCTGGATGGCCCGATGCCTGCACGGCCTGGGCGGCCTGGGTGATGGTCATCTGCTGCCAGCCGTTGACCTTCAGTAGCGCCTGGTAGAACTTCTCGCTTGCGTAGACCGGGTCGCGGATCTGCTGCGCGGCTCCCCAGCCCTGGGTGGGGCGTTGCTGGAAAAGGCCCAGCGAATCGCGGTCACCGGAGCCGAGGTTGCGCAGCGTTGATTCCTGCATCGCGGTGGCCAGGGCGACGATCTGGCCGCGCTTGGGCACGTCCAGGCCGATGCCCGTGGCGACGATGGTCTGGGCGTTGGGGACCTGCTCGTCAGGCAGGGAGAGACCCTCGACCGTCACATCCTTGCCGGACGCTCCATCGAGGATCTTGGTCACCTGTTTGACGACGTCGGCGGTGTCGACGGCGCACAGGTGCCCGCTGAACGCGCTGGTGGACTGGGAGGCTTCGCTGGAGGAGGCCATCATCATGGCCGTTCCGGCGAGCAGCAGGGGCGAAAGGACGACGACGCCGATACCGGCGGCGAGCGCCTTCAACCGGCGCGGACCGCTCGTACGTCAGCGATGTCGGGCAGGGGCGGGTAACGAGACGTCATGGACGTGTCCTTCGGAATGCGGTGTCCGGCGTGCCGCGTGCGCGAGGCGTGGTGGAAGGGCGCGGCGGCCGGGGTGGGCGATCGGAGGGCGGGCCGGTGCGGGCGAGTTGCCGCTCGCTTCGCGTGGCCGGGCCGTGAGCTAGGTATGCCGGGGCAAGGGGGTACCTCCGTGGGATGTGGCGGGGTGTAGCCAGCGGCGGTGTGTGCCAGGCGGTTCAAAAACAGTAGGTGCGGATCGGTGGTTGACCAAAAAGCCGGTGTGAGGGTTCGGAATCGGCACCCCGGCCGGACACTTCTTGGCCGTCGGCGCATTCGCCTCTACAGTTTTTGGACTCCCTCTCGCCCTCCTCGGTCTGCGGCCCTGGGCTTCTGCATGCCCACTTCCGGCCGCCGAGGACTCCTGTGCGAGGCGGCTGATTCCGCACCCGAATTGGGGTTCCTCTTTGCCTTTTTCCCTGCACCAGGGCGACGCTCTCAGTGTTCTCGCTGGCCTTCCGGACGGCTGCGTCGACTCCGTCATCACCGATCCGCCGTACAACTCGGGCGGCAGGACTGCGAAGGAGCGCACCACCCGCTCCGCGAAGCAGAAGTACACCTCCGCCGATTCGAAGAACGAACTCGCTGACTTCACTGGTGAGAACATGGATCAGCGCAGCTACGGGTTCTGGCTGACGCAGGTCATGACCGAAGCCCACCGCCTGACGAACACCGGCGGTACCGCGCTGCTGTTCACCGACTGGCGCCAGCTCCCGACCACGACGGACGCGATCCAGGCGGCCGGATGGCTGTGGCGTGGGGTGCTGGCCTGGCACAAGCCGCAGGCCAGGCCCCAGAAGGGCCGGTTCACCCAGAACTGTGAGTTCATCGTCTGGGCCTCGAAGGGGGCCATCGACGGCTCCCGGAACCCGGTCTATCTGCCCGGCCTGTACTCGGCCTCCCAGCCCTCGGGCGCCCAGCGCCAGCACATCACGCAGAAGCCCGTGTCCGTGATGCGCGAACTGGTCAAGATCAGCCCCGAGAGCGGCACGGTGCTCGACTTCTGTGCCGGCTCCGGCTCCACGGGCGTCGCCGCGCTGCTGGAAGGCCGCGACTTCATCGGCGTGGAAAAGACCGAGCACTACGCCTCCATCGCGGCCGACCGGCTCACCGAGACGATCCGCGAGACCCTCACGCAAGACGACGTGATTCTCACCGTCTGAGCCGCGAGCGCGCCCTTCTTCAAGGCGACCGGCGCCCTATTCGGCAATCCGAGCGGGCTTGTCACTCACTCTCCGCTCCGCGCCGCCGCTTCCGTCCTTCTCTCATTCCGTGTCTCGCAGGAGGCCCAACGTTTCCATGCCCGAATCCACAAAACCCTCTGACGACGGGGAGTTGGAGCCGGTACGTATTCCCGATCCGCAGCTGGAGGGGGTGGAGGCCACTGTCCGGCGGTTGATGGACCGGCAGGCAGAGCAGGAGCAGCAGCTCGACCGTCTGGCCTCCGCACCGGACACCGCCACCCCTTCGCCGTTCGCCGCATTCGGCATGCCGGGACTCGGCGGGCCGCCGGCCGCAGCCCCGCCGGAGCCCCGCCCGATCCTGGAACTGGACGGGGAGGAACGCGAGGACGAACTCGACGCCCTGTCGGATTGGGTCGATGACTTCTTCCTCCCGGTGTACGGGTCGGAGGTCACCACCGCGGCGCCCTGGTGCCTGCAGTGGCAGGAGCACGACGGCGTCGTGGCCTGGCTGCACGCCCTGTGGCTTGCCTATCAGCAGCACAAGGACCCCGAAGCCGGGCTGTCCGGGCTGTTCGTGTGGCACCGGGACTTCCTCACCCACGCCGTCGCGGCCATCCGTGCACCTGGCGGTCCGCTGTCGGCCTGCATGACCTCTCCGGAGCGTCCCGCACACCGCATCCTTCCCGGCCCGCCGCCCTCCGCGCGCACGGAGAAGGCGACGACCAACACGGCGGAGCCCGCCGAGCCAGCTGAGCCGGACGAGCCGACGTCATGACCGGCGGGCCGCAGCAGCCGGCCTTCGGCCTGAGCCTCGACCCCCGCGCCTTGACCGACCTGCTCCAGGCACCCGGCGACATCCGCGACCTCACCCTCGCCCACCTGCAGGAAGTCGTGAACGCCGAGCGATTCGGGCTCCGACTCACCGGCGACCTGGAGGGATATCGCAAGCTGTTCGTCGACTCCCGGAAGGAATGGCGCCTTGTTTACGGCGTCCGCCAGGCACCCGAGGAGTCCACGCACCGGCGGGAGATCCACGTCGTCGCCGTCCGGCCCCGTGCCAACAACGACGTCTACGACGAGGTCGGACGCCGTCTGGGGATGTCCCGCCGGCCGCTGAGCGCGCGCACCCACGCGGCACGCTCCCGCCCTCCGCAGCTGCTGACCCGCGGCCCTGCACCGAGGCCGGGCCCGCCGTCCTCCGCGCTGCCGGGCCTTACCCGCCTCGCACCCAACCCCGCGCACCATCACACCCGCTGACCACACGGAGCCCTCCGCCTATGCCCCCTCACCCCGCGCTGGCAGCCGCCCGGCGCCCGGTGTCCCAGCTCGACCACCGCATCGAAGTCGCCACCGGCCAGGACGTCGACACCCTGTGGACCTACCGCGACCGCGGCATCCTCGACGAGCCGCATGCCCACCTCGTCGACCGCCACCGCGAGCTGGCCAAGGCCGAGACCGGCGTGCTCTTCCACCGCACCCTCCTCCACCGCCTGGCCAGCGGCGAATTCCCCGTCGACAGCGCCCTGCTGGGACGCATCGACCGCACCGTGGACCAGCTCGAAGAGGCCGCCGAGGTACGCGACACCGCCGCACAGCGGGTGCTTACCGCACTGGAGCCGATCGAGGCCACGGCCCAGCACGCCCCGGAGGGCCACCAGCAGCTGTCCGCCGCCGATCAGGCGGCGCTGCTGTCTCTCGCGGGCGGCGCCAAAGTACACGCGCACCTGCTCACCGGGCGGATGTCCGTACCCACCGCCTCCGGCACCCGAGTTGCCTACGCCCACCTGCAGCGGCTCGAAGCCGCCGGCCTGGTCTGGCGGGATACCGGCCACTCCGAGCTGGCCGGGCAGCCGGTCACCCTGACCGACGCGGGCCGCACCGCCCTGGCCAGCAGCCACAGACACCGGCCGGCCACGGCACCGGCGCCGCCAAAGCCCGGCAGCTGGCCCACTGCCCCTGCGCGCCCCCACCGCTAAAGCCCTGGCGCCCACGAGGAGACCTTTGCCCACACCCGAACTCCACTTGCGTCTCGACGGCTTCGAGGCCGCAGACCAGCAGACCGAGCACGCCTTCCTGCACGCGGTCGAACTCAACCAGGACATGCTCGTCCCGCTGGCCGAGCACCACAGCCCTTCCGGAGGGACCAGCTTCTACGTCCTGCACGACGGCTCGGCCACCTACGGCATTCCCGGCGAGCCGCAGATTGTCGCTCTCCACCTGCAACGGGGCCTGGCGGACGGGACGTTCCGCTTCGAACACGCCCCACTGCCCCTGGCGTCGATGGCGCAGTCCTGGCTCATCCACCGCGGCTGCCCTGCTGACGCCATCGACCTCAACCCGGACCTCGGCCCCCCGCCGGCCGATGAGGCCACGCGGGCCCTGGAGCAACGCCTTGCCGGCGACGGAGACCACTACGCGTGCGGGTACTCCTACACCAGCGACGACCCGAGCGACTGGGTCACCGTTGTTGCCCTGCGTGCCATGAATGAGCGGGCCCCCTCGCCATTCCGCGTCGTGGTCGAGGAAGTCGACCCCAAGGCGTGGACCCACACCCTGCGCGAGGGCGGCTTCGCCACCGTCGAGGAAGCCCTCCAATGGTGCGACGACCGGATCGCCGGCACGGCGGGTCCGCTCCCGCCGGTCCGCCCGACCGCCGCAGCAAGCCGCCCGACGGCCCTGCCGAAGGCTCCTGCTCCACGCCCGCCCGGCCATGTCCGCTGAGTCTCAAGACCGAGGCGGGCGGCGGAACATAGCCGACGATCGCCGGTTAGCCAAACCGGCGATTCTCCGGACTCTTATACAGCCGCCGGGTCAACTCCCGCGGCGCCATTCCACGCAATCCCTATGCCTTCACGGAGGTTTCTTCGGCATGCGCTCCACCCGAATTGCCATCTCCGCGGCGATGCTCGGCGCACTCGCTCTGCCAGTGCTGTCCGCCACCACCGCCAGCGCTGCTTCGGCCGCCGTGACCGCGGCCCCCGCGAGTGGCTGCTACGACCTTCCGCCGCTGCCGTACAAGGTGCACGCCAAGGCCGTAACCATCCGGTCCAAGGCCAGCGCGAAGTCCACCGCGGTCGGCGTGCTCTACAAGGGCCACAAGTTCAGCGTGTCCAAGAAGAGCGGCAAGTGGCTCTACATCAAGGACAAGTCGACCGGCGTCAAGGGCTGGGTGTCCGCCACCTACGTCTACCGCGACGTCCGCATGTGCCTGGACTGACAGGAACTCAGCAGCCGCCCAAAAACAGGCTGAGCCGCCGGGCATGGCCCCCAAATTCCCCCCTCAGGCATTGGCCCTTTCAGAACAGGAGTTTCCCTTTGTCCGACGGCATATCCGATGACGCTGAGGATGTCGTGGGCGTGCTCACCGAACGGATCGAAGCGCGCTTCGCCTTGGGTATGGACCAGTTGAAGGCCGCGGTCACCGCCGCGCCGACCGCGAATCCTGACGCCACCGACGTCGTCAAGTGGCACGGCCTGCTCGTCCAGGCCCAGTCCGTGCTCGACCACGCGGAGGACGATCTCCTCGCCGTGCTGGAAACCCAGCCCAGTGAGGTCGACGACCCGACGATGGGCCTTGCCGACCTCGTGGACGCCGCCGTCACCACACGCGATGGCCGGGCCATGGTCGTGCGCTGGCTCCTCGACCCGGACGCCCCGGGCAAAACGGGCCTGGCCGCCGAACGCCTCGCTCGCCTTCGCCCCCGAACCGGACCTGCGGTGCAGACCAGCGCTCCCCACCGGCCCGCGGCTACCCCCGCGCCGTCGGCGGCGGCGTGGCGGGCAGGAAGGCTCGCCCGATGAGCCGGGACGCGGCCAGCACCATGGACGGCGACCTGCAAAAAGTCTTCGGGAATCCGGTTCCCGAGTTGTACGAGGCGGTCGCCGGACCCGATGCCTCGCCCGCCCTCGCCCGGGCCCTGGAACTGCGTTCCTTCCTCGCGGTGACCGAGGAGCAGGTCGCCCGTGTCCGCGACCGCGTACACGCCGACATGAATCCGGACCGCGATATGGGCGAGCTGTCGGCGGACACGCTCCGCTTCGACGCGCAGTGGCTGGAGGCGGCGCTCGATGCCCGCGACGGCTACCGCGCGGCCCTGGGCGAACTGCTGCGCACCATGCCCCCGCCCGACCAGCGGGCCCGGCCCGTCCGCATGGCACAGCGCAGGGTCACCACAACCCTGCCCCCGTCCGCCCCCCCCGCCCCACACCGGGCCCGGGCGGCCCCGGCCCCCCCCCCCCGAAATCCCCCCCAAGCCCCCCCCCCCCGCCACCCACAAAACCCCACCGCGACCGGACCACTACCCCCCCC
>NZ_JBHTSF010000093.1:0-7285 GCF_042795295.1 Streptomyces sp. NPDC056486 | reverse complement strand
CCGGGGCCCCGCCCCGCCCGCTGGCCCCTGCGCGGGTACACCACACCCCCCCCCCCCCCCGCCCCCCGGCCACCCCGGCGCGCGGGGGCGGCCCGGGCCCGCCGACCCTGAAAGCCCCCGCTTGCCCCACCCCTCGTCCACCGAGATAGCCGGACGGATCGAGGACCTGTACGGCGCGACGCTCGACGACCTCGAAGCCCACGCCCAGGACCAGCCGCCCGGCATGCTCTCCGCCCTGCTCGCCATGCACGACGACCTCGCCCTCGCCGAGCGCAGCATCGACGTCCACCGCGAGAACCTCGCCCGGCTCATCCACCCCGAGCGACAGATCGGCCGGCACGAGGTCTCCCACCTCCTCGACGGCGCCCGCCGGCTCGCCGAAGCAGTCGCCGTGCGCGATGTCCAGGCCAAGTCGGTCACCGCCGTCCTGTACAGCCTGGCCCGCATCCCGGCCCCAGCGCCGTCCCCGCCGACGTGCTCACCGCCCGTTCCGGCTCCGCCCCTCGCGGCCCAGAGCACGGCGCACCGCCGCTGACCCGCAGGCGATTTCCCTTACTCACCCAGGAGTTCCTCCCTTGGCCATCACCGCTCTGCCCCCTGACACCGACGGCGACATCGCCCGGGTCACCGAGGCCCTCGCCATGATCACCCCGCGCTGGAACGTGCGGATCCTGCTGGCTCTTTCCGGCCCGCCCGTGCGGTACAGCGAGCTGGCGGACAAGGTGTCCTGGCTGCAGAACGGCCAGCTCCACCCCAAGCTCAAGGCGCTGTGCGACGCGGGCCTGGTCGAGCGCACCGAACACACCACACGGCACGTCACCTACCGCCACACCGAGCGCGGTGTCGCCCTGCTGCCGGTGCTGCCGATGATCGTCACCTGGGCCGAGACCCATCTGGAGACGGCGGAGGTCCCGCTGCCCGCTATCGAGCAGATCGAGGACAGCCTCACGCTGCTCACCCGGCGCCATGCCGCCGCCATCCTGTGGGTGCTGAAATCCCGAGGCGAGGTCAGCGGGCGGGCCCTGGCCCGGATCATCATGCGCAGCAGCGACTGGACCAACGTCTACCCGCCGCTGCGGCAGCTCGTCGCCGACGGCCTGGTCGACACCGAGGGCACCGGCCAGCCCTACCGGCTCTCCGCGGCGGGCGCCGGCCTGGGGCCCGTTCTCGGCGCCCTGTCCGCGTGGTCCGCCGGACAGCCCCTCAGCCAGGCTGCCCAGCACCCGGTCTGGGGGCATGCGCAGGCGAAGGCCGCGCCGAGGCCGTGGGTCAGCAGCCAGCCCCGGCCGGCCCCCATAGCCCTCCCTCAAGTCCGGACGGGGGAGCCCACTCCGGGGTGGCACAACCGCGACCTCTTCTCCCATGCCACGAGCGCCCGCCCGATGGGCGTCGTCCAGGCGGGAGGTGCGCGCCGATGACCGCCTCCTCGTTCACCTCCGCCGAACTGCGCAATGCCGTCGACTTGCTGTCCTCGCCGTCGCTGATCCGCCTGATCACCGAGATCGACGACAACGGGCCGATTCCGCCGCGGAAGCTGGCCAGCACGCTGCCCGACCTTTCCCCGCATCACCTGCGCCGGATCACCCACGTTGCCCGCGTGCACGATCTCGTCCGAGTCGCGCCCGGCGTCGGCCTTGAACTCAAGACGTCCGGCGCTGAGCTGGCCGACTTCTACGACGCGACCGCCCGGTGGGCCCGGCACCACGCCTACCCGACCCGCATCTGTGACTTCACCAGCCGCATCAGGTGCACCCTCGGCCTCTTGGAGCCCCTGCTCGCCACAGACCCGGCGGGTGGCTCCGACCTTCAGACGCGTACCCAACTCACCAATACCCAGGACGGCTTGGAGCCGTCCCGACCGCGCGACCTTCTGCTCCAGTGGCTGCACGCCAATCCCCAGGTCACCGCGCTCCTCGAACCCGAACGCGAGTCCGCTGCGTGAGCCTAGCTGTCACACCCCGGCACGCTCGCCACACCGGCGGGCTGCTGCGCAGCATCTATCTGCCGCGCACGGCGGACGCCCTCGCGTTCGCGATGTCCACCTACGGCATCCCGCTGCTGGTCCTGGCCACCACGCGCTCCGCCACGCTGACGGGCGCGGCGTTCGCCCTGGAGTGGATCCCGCGGCTGACGGCCTTCGGCTGGGCCGGATCGGTCGTCGACCGACGCGGTGCGGCCGTGGTTTTCCACCTTGCCTCGCTGGGACGTGCACTGGCTCTGTCGGCCGGTGCGGTCCTGTTCCACCTCTATCCGTCGGGCACGGTGGCGACCGTGACCGTGATGGTGCTCGCGGCCAGCACCGGTGTGCTCACCGAGTTCAGTTACATCGCGGCCGAGACCGCGGGCGGCGCCGCCGGCCGCCGAGCGGGACGGCGGGCCCACCGCGTCCAGGCCATCCTGCTCGGGATCGACCAGACCGCCACCCTGACGGGGCCGGCAGTGGCAGGTCTGCTGCTGCTCGCCGGCCCTCCTCAGATGCTCGCCGTGATCACGGTGTTCTCCTTGCTCGCCGCGCTCCTCGCGCTGCGCACACCTCCCTCGCCGGTCGCCCCGGCCCGCGCACCGAAGGGGCCCTCCGGCGCCGGATTCCTCACCGGGTGGCGCACCATCCGCTCGCTTCCCGCGCTCGGCTGGCTCGTCACCGGCCTGACCCTCTCCAACCTGGCCACCGGCTTCCTTCAGGCGGCCGGCCCGGTGATCGTCGTCCAGCACTTCGGGCAGTCCACCACTGCCGTCGGCCTGGTCTGGTCCGCCGCCGCGGCGGCCACCCTCGTGGCTGTTGCCATCTGCCGGTTCGCGCTCGACCGGCTTGGCCTGTGGCCGGTCGGCGCCGCCTGCGCCGCCCTCGCCTCGCTCGCCGCTCTCGCCGCCGCCCAGGCCCCCGACTACCTGTCCTACCTGGTCCTGGTCGCCGTCCTCATGGCGGCCGACGGCGGCCTGGCCGTGGTGCTTCGCACCGTGCGCTCCCACCTGATCCCACCGGAGAAGTTCGGCAGCACCCTGTCGGCGACCATCCTCATCCTCCTGCTGCCCTTCCCCGTCGCCGGCGTACTCACCGCACTCACCCCGCCCGACGCGCTGGGCCACGTCATCACCGCCTGCGCCGCCCTGCAGACCCTCGGCCTGCTCTGCGCCTTCGCCCGCCTGCGTACCGATCCCGCCCTGCGCACCTGACCCTGCCGCGCTTGCCCACCCTGTGGAGAACCTCATGCCCACCGCCGTCCTCGGATCGCACCGCGCGACCGGCCGCAGCATCACCGCACAGTTCCGCGACTTCGACGCACAACCCGCACATCTACCGAGCTCTGGAACGCCTGGCCGCCCGCCGCCTGGCCGCCGGCGCCACCCGCGTCAGTTTGAAGGACCTCTTCGAAGATCTGCGCCGCCAACTCCCCAACGGTGCCACCGGCTTGAACAACAACTACACCGCCCTCTACGCCCGCCGCCTGATCGACGACCACCCCCACTGGGCCGGCGTCTTCGAGCTGCGCCGCCGCGCCGCTTAAGACCCCCCTGATCGCTCGTCCTGCCGTCCACCGATAGGGCGCTCGTCCCGCCGTCCACCGATAGGGAGAACCCCTTCTTGTCCGCTCGTCCCCTCGTGCTCGTCGTTTCCCCCGGCGATGAGACTCTGCGCGGCTACTGCCTGGAGCAGGTGGCCGCCGCGTACGACGTCGTCCTGTTGACCGCCACCGAGCCGTCGTGGGAGCGGCCGTTCATCGTCGACCACGCCGTCGTCGACCTGACCGACCCCGCCGCGCTGCTCGCCGGCGGCCGGGCCCTGGCCGAACGCCATGACCTTGCCGGTGTCGTTACCTGGGATGAGTTCCACCTCGTCCCCACCGCCCGCCTCGCCCGCGCGCTCGGTCTGTCCTCGCCTTCCGCCGAGGTGATGCGGGCCTGCCGCAACAAGTCCGTCGCCCGTACTCTGTTCGTCCGCCACGGGGTGCCCTCGGCCGCCTCGATAACAGCGCGGACCCTGCTGGAGGCCGAACTGGCGACGGCGACGCTGGGCTACCCCGTCGTCATCAAGCCCGCCGCGTTCGCCGGCGCCATCGGCGTGATCCGCGTCGATGGGCCCCAAGAGCTGCCTGCTGCCTTCGCGTTCGCCTCGGCCGGTGCGAGCCGCAGCCGTGAGGACACCGGCGTCCTGGTCGAGGAGTACCTCGACGGGCCGGAAGTCTCCGTCGAATGCGTCACCCACCACGGCGTGACCACCGCGGTCGCCGTGAACCGCAAACACCTGGGCCCCGCACCGTATTTCGACCAGATCGACCACACCGTCGATGCCACCGACCCGCTCCTGGCCCAGGTCGCCCCGACCGCCGCCGCCGCGGTCAAGGCGCTGGGGATCACCGACGGCGTGCAGCACGTCGAGATGCGCCTCGTGGACGGCCGGCCCCGGCTGATCGAGGTCAACGCACGCGTCGCCGGCGACATGATCGGCCACCTCGTCCGCCTCGCCACCGGCATCGACCTGCCCAAGGCCGCCGCCGACCTCGCCTGCGGCCAAACGCCGGACCTCACCCCGACCCGTAACGGGGCCGCAGGCATCCGCATGCTCTACCCGAACGCCTCCGGCACCCTCACCGCACGGCACATCAACCAGCCGTTCGCCGCCCACACCCCCTGGCTGCGGCAGGTCCAGTGGATCCGCGAGATCGGCGACCAGCTCGTTCTACCGCCCGAAGGCGACCTGTACACCGCCCGGGCCGGCTTCTACATCGTCACCGGCCGCACCGCCGCCGAGGTCACCGAACGGCTCGATCTCGCCGACGACGAGATCACCGTCACTGTGAGGGCGGACCGATGAGCCACCAGTCCGATCCGATCCGCGACATCGACGGCGACGTCTACGTTTCCCCGCGTCACCTCGCGTCCACCACCGGGATCGGTGACCCCGCTCTCGCCCCGCTGCTCAACCTCGGCTGGGAACTGCAGCACGACGACCTCGGCAACGTGTACGTGAGCGCTCCCGACCGGCGCGTGCGCCTGGGCTACCTGCCCGAAGGCGAAGACGACGGGCTCTGGCGTATCAACGCCTACCAGGACTCGTTCGGGCCGCCGGCGTGGGGCGTCTGTTTCAACGACCGGGTCCCCGCCGAGTTCGTGGCGGCGTTCACCACCGTCCTCGCCACGGCGTACGAACAGGGGCCCGACGCCTACCTCGCCCGGCCGGTCTCCGGGACCGACGAACACGATCCCTTTCTCGCCGTCGTCCCGCTCCTGAAACAGGGCTGGGAGATTGACCGCCCGCGCTGGGCCGTCTTCGCGCTCCAGGCCCCCGACGGTCTCGCCGGCATGGAGTTCACCACCGGCGACCTCGATCCGGAAGCCGAGCTGACCACGCGGGAGGCCCGCTGGCAGCTGTGGGCGGGCAAGTCCATCGACCGGGCCGTCTGGTACGCCACGGCCAGCACCGACACCCCCGTCGCCCTGCTCACCGCCGTCACCCAGTGCGTTGCCGACCCGGCTCCACTACCCCGATGGCGCGAGGAGACCTTCAGCTACCTCAAGGGCATGGCCCAGCTCACCCCGATCCTTCCGCCCGGGCCGCCGGCCCCCACCCCGCTCGACGTGCAGCGGGCCGCCGCAGCCCGCCGCCCCGCTGCGCTGCCTGCGCCCAGCGTCCCGCGCTGGAGCACCACCAGTCGACCGGTGCTGCCTGGCCCTCGTCGCTGACGGCAGCCCAACCCTCGACCGGAGGAACCTTCTTGTCCCTGCAGGCCCCCGAGTTCTTCGCCGAGCTGTGCCTCCCCTTCCACGACCACACCGTCGTGGGCAACACCTACTTCGCCGTCCCCGTCCGGGGCGCACCGCTGCGACTGCGGATCGACTTCAGCCGCACCATCCACGCGGACACCTACGGCGGTCTGCGCGTGACGGTCGTCCACCCGGACCGCGGCGAGATCGACGCGGTGGCGCTCAGCTTCGTGGACCACGGAACTTTCCACCGCCGCGACGAAGCGGCCAACACCCGGCCGAACACCAAGCAGTACGGCACCTTCGACACCTACCACCGCCCCGGGCGGCCACCCTGGGACGGAGCCGTCGCCACCGGGCTGCGCGATGCCATCGAGCAGTACACCGCCGTCTGGTTCCCCGGCGCCTGGACCGTGTCCGCACCCGGCCGCACAGCCACGCGCCCCGTGCTCAGCGCGGCCGTCCCGCCGATCACACGCAACGGTGCCCGTACCCGCTGACCTTTCCTCTACTGATCAAGGAGTCCCGTTCCTCGTGCACGCACGTCTCGTCCGTTCCGTCGCCATCGCCGGTGTGGTGACCGGCGCCCTCACCTGGGCGCCGGCCGCGAGCGCCCAGCCCTCCGACCCGACCCCCGCGGCTCCTGCCGCCTCCGCCGAGGCACCGGCCCCGGACGCGGGCAGAGTCGAGATCACCGCGAAGGATACGGCCGGAGACGTACTTCCTGGCGCCGGCTTCCTGCTGCTTGACTCCGCCGGTCAGGAAGCCGGACGCGGGAAGACCGACACACAGGGGAAGCTGGCCTTTCCCGACCTTGAGCCGGGCGTCTACCGGCTCAAGGAGACAGCTTCCGGCAGCCCGCTTCACCAGGTCGTCGCCGACCAGGACGTCATCGTCACCCCGGGCGCGACCACCCGGCTGACGATCACTGACCCGTTCAAGGCCGCCAAGGTCCTCCTGCGGGCCAAGGACCGCAAGACCGGCAAGCTCCTGCCCGGCGCGACCGTGAACATCGGCACCGGCACCTCGACGCTGCTCACCCTGACCACCGGCTCCAAGGGCACGGCCTCCGGAGAACTGCCGGTCTCACACCGGAAGACGCAGTTCTGGGTCAAGGAGATCAAGGCCCCCGCCGGCTACGACCTCTACAAGCCGTCCAAGACGTTCAGCGCGGGCCCCGGCGCCCCCGTGACCGTGACCGTCACCAACTCCAAGACCGCCACCACCCCGCCGCCCACGCAGAAGCCGACCGACAAGCCTTCCCCGAGCAAGCCCGGCAAGGACGAGGACGTCTCGGTGCCGTCCGCCTCGGGTACTCCGACCGCTGACGAGACCGCGTCGAGCACTGCGGCGCCTGCCCCCGATGGCTCGCTCGCGCACACTGGAGCTGATGCCACACCGTGGCTGATCGGCGGCGCGGGAGTACTGATCGCAGCAGGTGGAGGCGCCCTCGCCTTGGCACGCCGTAGTCGCACGGACGGGCCCACCGACGACTCCACCGAGAGCTGAGCTGACCCTCATCCACCCTCTGCGCGACCCCGAGCCCCCGGAGTCCACGCGGGGGAAGCCGGGGGCGCTGGCG
>NZ_JBHTSF010000092.1:0-36990 GCF_042795295.1 Streptomyces sp. NPDC056486 | reverse complement strand
GTACGTAGGGGAGAGGCTCAGTGCCCGCCCGGCGCTCCCGCCGTGGCCGGCGGAAGGTCCTTCACGACGCCGGGGTCGCCCGCGTCCGCCGTGTAGTCCCCGGGGGAGGTCTCGTCGATGCCGTCAGGGGCCTTCATGGCGCGCAGGACGAAGGTGAGGACCACGGTGACCACCACGTTCAGGACGAACGCCGTGAGGCCGATGTAGCCGATCTCGCCGATGCCGGGGATCTCCTCGGACGAGCCGCCGAAG
The DNA here is from genome assembly GCF_042795295.1 of Streptomyces sp. NPDC056486. NCBI lineage: Bacteria > Bacillati > Actinomycetota > Actinomycetes > Kitasatosporales > Streptomycetaceae > Streptomyces > Streptomyces sp. NPDC056486. The sequence goes on along the minus strand of NZ_JBHTSF010000092.1, from coordinate 36,738 downwards.
TGCTTCTGCGTCGGCGAGGCGACACCGTACGCGGCGACCGTTCCGTAGACCATGCCGACCGCCCAGCCCGCGAGCAGCGCCCAGCGGTGGAACCACCGCGTGAACAGGCCGCCGACCAGCGCGGGCATCGTCTGCAGGATCCAGATGCCGCCCAGGAGCTGGAAGTTGATCGCGACCGTCTTGTCCATGGTCAGGACGAAGGCGAGCGCGCCCACCTTCACCAGGAGCGAGACCAGCTTGGAGATCTTCATCTCCTGCGCGGGTGTCGCGTCCGGCTTGAGGAAGTCCTTGTAGATGTTCCTGGTGAAAAGATTCGCGGCCGCGATCGACATGATGGCCGCGGGCACCAGGGCGCCGATGCCGATGGCGGCGAAGGCCACGCCGGTGAACCAGTCGGGGAACATGTTCTCGAACAGCTGCGGGATCGCCAGTTGCCCGTTCTCGACCTTCACCCCGGCCGCGATCGCCATGAAGCCGAGCAGCGCGAGCAGGCCCAGCATCAGCGAGTAGAGCGGCAGGATCGTGGTGTTGCGGCGGATCACGTTGCGGCTCTTGGAGGAGAGCGTCGCCGTGATCGAGTGCGGGTACATGAAGAGCGCGAGCGCGGAGCCGAGCGCGAGCGTGGCATAGGTCCACTGCCCGGTGTGCCCCGGCGCGAGACCTGCCACGGGCTTGCCCGCCGCCTCGTTCGTCGCCGAGAACTTCTCGTTCGCCGCCCGGAAGATTTCGTCGAAGCCGCCGAGCTTGATCGGGATGTAGATGATCGCGACGGCGATGACGAGGTAGATCAGACCGTCCTTCACGAACGCGATCAGCGCGGGGGCGCGCAGACCCGACGAGTACGTGTACGCGGCGAGCACCGCGAACGCGATCAGGAGCGGCAGGTCCTTGATGAACCAGTTGGTGTCGGGACCGCCGCCGACGCCCATGACGTCGAGCACGGCCTGGATGCCGACCAACTGGAGCGCGATGTACGGCATCGTGGCGAGGATGCCGGTGACCGCGACGGCAAGCGAGAGCCCCTTGGAGCCGAAGCGTCCGCGCACGAAGTCCGAGGTGGTCACGTATCCGTGCTTGTGCGACACGGACCACAGGCGCGGCAGGAAGGTGAAGATCAGCGGGTAGACGAGGATCGTGTACGGCACGGCGAAGAAGCCGGCCGCGCCCGCCGCGTAGATCGCCGCGGGGACGGCCACGAACGTATAGGCCGTATAGAGGTCGCCGCCGAGCAGGAACCAGGTGACCCAGGTGCCGAACGACCGGCCGCCGAGGCCCCATTCGTCCAGGCTCTCGGTCTCGGCCTTGCGCCAGCGCGCGGCCAGGAAGCCCATCGCCGTGACGGCGACGAAGAAGAAGATGAAGACGGCGAGGGCGATGCCGTTGATGCCGCCCGTGTCCGCTGCGAGCACGTTCATCGGGTCGCACCCCCCTGGGCCTGCTCGGCCTTGCGGGCGCGCTGGTCACGCTGCCACAGCTTGTAAGCGATCATGGTCAGAGCGGTGGAGATGAGCACCCACAGCATCTGGTACCAGTAGAAGAACGGGATGCCGATGAAGGTCGGTTCGACCTTCGCGTAGGAGCTCACCCAGAGCATCGCCACGAACGGCGCGACGAGACAGAGGGCAATGACCACGCGGACCGGCGTGATCACCGGTCTGCTCACTTCAGGCGCATCTGACACTTCGCGGCACCGCTTTCTCGCTTATCCCACCTTTAACCTGCGGGAAATCTAAGCGAGAGTATTGATCTATGGAACCCCCGTCCGGATAACGGACGTGCCGAAGCACCTGATCAGCACTTGATCGGCACTTGATCGGCACCTGATCGGCGCCCGATCAGCAGCAGCGGAACCCTTGCCTGGGGTCTGACTCCTGTTGGTCCGTCCGCATTCGCTCGAACTCCCTCCGGGACGGGACGGATGCCCCGGGATGCGTCTTCCTCGTGTGCGCGACATAACGGTCGTACGCGGACTCGTCGGTCAACTCCCGTGCGTACCACCGCACCCAGCGCAGCCCGCGGAGCACCCACGTCATGACGGGACCCCCGAGTCGCTGGTGGCCTGCTCCTTCGCCTTCGCCGCGGCCAGCTCCGCCTTCTCCTCCTGGGTCGGTACGAGCCCGGCCGGTGCGGTTAGCTTCGACTCCACGTACTCGGCCTCGCTGAGTCTCGACGACCGCGGGTCGCGGACGTGCCGCACGCAGATCCGGGCCGCGTCCGCGATCACGATGACGATGAGCAGGGCGAGCGCGGCCGAGAGGACGCCGTCCACCGTGGAGTTGGTGACGACGGTGTGCATGTCGTCCATGGACTTGGCGGGCGGCAGGATCTTTCCGTCGTCGATCGCGTCCTGGTAGATCGAGCGCTGCTTGAAGAAGCCGACGCGCGGATCGCTGGAGAACACCTTCTGCCAGCTGGCGGTCAGGGTCACCGTGGCGTCCCAGGCCAGCGGAACCCCGGTGATCCAGGCCCACTTCAGGCGCCCCGACTTCACCAGGAGCGTCGTGCAGACGGCGAGCGCGACCGCGGCCAGGAGCTGGTTGGAGATGCCGAAGATCGGGAAGAGCTGGTTGATCCCGCCGAGCGGCTCGTGCACGCCCACCCACAGGAAGTAGCCCCACAGGCCGGTGACGACCGCGCTCGTGACGATGAGGCCGGGCTTCCAGCTGACGTTCTTGAAGGGCTTGTAGACGTTCCCGAGCATGTCCTGGAGCATGAAGCGGCCCACGCGCGTGCCCGCGTCGAGCGCGGTCAGGATGAACAGCGCCTCAAACATGATCGCGAAGTGGTACCAGAACGCCTTCATGGAGCCGCCGGTGACCTTCGAGAAGATCTCGGAGACACCGACCGCGAGCGTGGGCGCGCCGCCGGTGCGCGAGAGCAGCGAGGACTCCTCGACGTTCTTGGCGGCCTGCGCCAGGTCCTCGGGGGAGATGGAGTACCCGAAGCCCGCGACCGCCTGGGACGCGGCCTGGACGTTGTCCCCGATGACCCCGGCGGGCGCGTTCATCGCGAAGTAGAGCCCCGGGTCGATGATGCTGGCCGCGACGAGCGCCATGACCGCGACGGCCGACTCCATCAGCATGGAGCCGTAGCCGATCATCCGGATCTGCGTCTCCTTCTGGACCATCTTCGGCGTCGTGCCCGAAGAGATCAGCGCGTGGAAGCCGGACAGGGCCCCGCAGGCGATGGTGATGAAGACGAACGGGAAGAGCGATCCGGCGAAGACGGGGCCGTCGCCGCGTGAGGCGAAGTCGGTCACCGGGTCCATCTTCAGCGTCGGCAGCGTGACGACGACGCCGATCGCGAGCAGCAGGATCGTGCCGATCTTCATGAACGTGGAGAGGTAGTCGCGCGGCGCGAGCAGCATCCACACCGGCAGGATCGAGGCGATGAATCCGTACGCCACCAGCCAGATGACCAGCGTCGACGGCGCGAGCGTGAAGGTCTCGGCGAGGGACGACTCGGCGACCCAGCGTCCGGCGACGAGCGCGATGAGGAGCAGCGTGATCCCGATGAGGGAGACCTCGCTGACCCGGCCGGGACGCAGGATCCGCAGGTAGAAGCCCATGAACAGCGCGATCGGGATGGTCATCGCGATGGAGAAGGTGCCCCACGGCGAGTCCGCGAGCGCGTTGACGACGACGAGCGCGAGCACCCCGAGCAGGACGATCATGATGGCGAACGCGGCGAGCAGCGCGGCGGCCCCGCCGAAAGGACCGATCTCCTCGCGCGCCATCTGGCCGAGCGACTTGCCGTCGCGCCGTGTGGAGAAGAAGAGGACGACCATGTCCTGCACGGCGCCCGCGAAGATCACCCCGACGATGATCCAGATGGTGCCCGGCAGATACCCCATCTGCGCCGCGAGCACGGGCCCCACGAGCGGTCCCGCGCCCGCGATCGCCGCGAAGTGGTGGCCGAGCAGGACACGGCGGTCGGTCGGGTGGAAGTCGATGCCGTTGTTCAGGCGCTCCGCCGGAGTGGCCCGGTTCTTGTCGACCTTCAGGACACGGTTGACGATGAACTTGGAGTAGAAGCGATAGGCGATGGCGTACGAGCCGAGGGCCGCGGCCACCATCCAGGCCGCCGACACCTCCTCGTCGCGCGAGAGCGCGAGCACGGCCCAGCCCGCGGCGCCCACAAGCGCGACGAGGGTCCAGATGACGATGGATCGGGGATTCGCTGTGCGCACCGGGTCGTCCTCCCGTTCATCACGTTCATCATGCGATGACGGGAGGACCGTAGAGCAGCACGGCGATCTGGCGCCAGACCCCGGACGAGGGTCAGTGGGCGGGAGGCGTCAGTCGGTGGGGCGTTTGAGGCGTGCCACGAATTTGTAGCGGTCGCCGCGGTAGACCGAACGGACCCATTCCACCGGCTGGCCGCCACCGTCCAGGGAGTGCCGCGACAGGAGCAGCATCGGCAGGCCCACGTCCGTGCCGAGCAGGCCCGCCTCGCGCGGAGTCGCGAGGGAGGTCTCGATCGTTTCCTCGGCCTCCGCGAGATGGACGTCGTACACCTCGGCGAGTGCCGTGTAGAGCGAGGTGTACTTGACCAGGGAGCGGCGCAGGGCCGGGAAGCGCTTGGCCGAGAGGTGCGTCGTCTCGATGGCCATGGCCTCGCCGTTGGCGAGGCGGAGCCGCTCGATCCTGAGCACCCGGCCGCCCGCGCTGATGTCGAGCAGTCCGGCGAGGGTGTCGTCGGCGGTGATGTAGCCGATGTCCAGGAGCTGTGAGGTGGGTTCGAGGCCCTGGGCCCTCATGTCCTCGGTGTACGAGGTGAGTTGGAGGGCCTGGGAGACCTTGGGCTTGGCCACGAAGGTGCCCTTGCCCTGGATCCGCTCAAGGCGGCCCTCGACGACCAGCTCCTGCAGGGCCTGGCGCACCGTCGTGCGCGAGGTGTCGAACTCGGCGGCCAGTGTGCGCTCCGGCGGGACCGGGGTGCCGGGCGGCAGCGTCTCCGTCATGTCGAGCAAGTGCCGCTTCAGGCGGTAGTACTTGGGCACGCGTGCGGTGCGGCCGACGCTCGGGGCTCCGCCCGTCTCGGTTTCTGTACTGCCCGCATCGGTGCCCATGCTCTGCCTTCCCGGCTCCTGTGCTGCTGCCGTCACCGGCTCCTCCGTCTGTCGCGGCTCACATCGTGGCACGTACCGGGCTGAGCTAACTGTGCTCGCTCAGGTGTCGGTCCGATAACGGACCTGACAGCCCTTCTTATACACCCTTGACACCCCTAAAGGTCTAGGCCAAGCTCCCCGTACTGGTCTACACCATTAAAGACCAGGTTCCAGTCCCACGGGCAGATCTCGGTCCTATTGGTCGCTGCGGGTGGGGGGTTGACTGGCATCCCTTGAGGAGGGTGACGTGAAGCGCAAGCTCATAGCGGCCATCGGTGTCGCGGGCATGTTGGTCTCGATCGCAGCGTGCGGCAGCGACGACAGTGACGACAAGAAGGCCGGGGCGGACGGCTTCAAGGGGGAGACCCTGACGCTCTGGGCGATGGACGGCTCCACGCCCGACGGCTGGACCAAGGACGTCAAGGCCGCCTTCGAGAAGAAGACCGGCGCCAAGCTGAACCTCGAGATCCAGCAGTGGAACGGTATCCAGCAGAAGCTGACGACCGCCCTCTCCGAGGAGAACCCGCCGGACGTCTTCGAGATCGGCAACACGCAGACCGCCGCGTACGCCAAGACCGGCGGCCTCGCCGACCTGAGCGACCTCAAGGAAGGGCTCGGCGCCGACTGGACCGAGTCGATCAACAAGTCCTCGGTCGTGGACGGCAAGCAGTACGCCGCCCCGTGGTTCGTCCTGAACCGCGTCGTCATCTACAACAAGAAGGTCTGGGCCGACGCCGGCATCAAGGAGACCCCCAAGACCCGCGCCGAGTTCCTCAAGGACCTCAAGGCGATCGGCTCCAAGACCGAGGCCGAGCCGATCTACCTGCCGGGCCAGAACTGGTACCACTTCGTCGGCCTGACCATCGGTGAGGGCGCAGAGCTGGTCAAGAAGGACGGCGACAAGTACGTCTCCAACCTCACCGACCCCAAGGTCGCTGCGGCCATGAAGACGTACAAGCAGTTCGCGGACCTCTCCAAGGCCCCCAAGAACAAGGACGAGGCCACCCCGCAGCAGGCCGAGGTCTTCGCCAAGGGCAAGACCGGCGCCTTCATCGGCATGAGCTGGGAGGCCGCGACCGCGATCAAGGCCAACCCGAAGATCGAGAAGGACATCGGTTACTTCACGATCCCCGGCGCCACCGCCGCCAAGCCCGAGGGCGTCTTCCTCGGCGGCTCGAACCTCGCCGTCGCCGCGACCAGCAAGAAGCAGGAGCTCGCCAAGGAGTTCCTGAAGATCGCGCTGAACGACAAGTTCGAGGGTTCGCTCGCCAAGGAAGGCGGCGTCATCCCGAACAAGCAGGCCCTGGAGGCCCAGCTCAAGGGCAACCCGGCCGCCGAGGCCATGGCCCCCGCCACCGCCGGCGGCGGCACGACCCCGCTGATCCCGGAGTGGGCCGCGGTGGAGAACCCGCCGAACCCGATCAAGAGCTACATGACCGCGGTGCTGAACGGTAAGTCGAACGACGCCGCCGCCAAGCAGGTCGAGGGCGAGCTCAACAAGCGCCTGTCGCAGAAGCAGTAAGGACGCGCTCCTGCCGGGGAATTCGGGCCCGGGGTCGGTGACGATCCCGGGCCCGGAGCCCCGGCGCAGCGCTGCGTTCCGCGATGCCCACGAAAGAGATGGCGAGCATGACCGTGCAGACCGAACGGCCGCCCTCCGGCCCGACGGACGTCGTGAAAACGGACGGACGGCCGACTGACCCCGGCAAGCCCGGCTCGCGGGCCCGGTCCCTCGGGCCCTACCTGCTACTGCTTCCCGCGGTCGCGGCCACCCTGGTGTTCCTCGGCTGGCCGCTGGTCAACAACGGGATCCTGTCGTTCCAGAACCTCAACATGAGGCAGTTCATCCTCCACCTCACCGAGTGGAACGGGATCGACAACTTCAAGGAGGTCCTCAGCGGCGAGGACTTCTGGCGGGTCACAGGGCGCTCGATCGCGTTCACCGCGGTCAACGTCGTACTGATCATGCTGCTCGGCACCCTGGTGGGCCTGCTGCTCGCACGGCTCGGCAAGCGGATGCGTGTCATGCTCCTGGTCGGTCTCGTGCTCGCCTGGGCGATGCCGGTCATCGCGTCGACGACCGTCTACCAGTGGCTGTTCGCGACCCGCTTCGGCGTCGTCAACTGGGTCCTCGACAAGGCCGGCTGGCACTCGATGGCCGAGTACGACTGGATGGGCAGCCAGTACTCCACCTTCTTCGTGGTCATCGTCCTGATCGTCTGGCAGTCGATCCCCTTCGTGGCGATCAACCTGTACGCCGCGACGACGACGATCCCCAAGGAGCTCTACGAAGCCGCGTCACTGGACGGCGCCGGCGCGTGGAAGCGGTTCACGAACGTCACGATGCCGTACCTGAAGCCCTTCCTCTTCGCGACGACCTTCCTCGAGATCATCTGGGTCTTCAAGGCGTTCGCGCAGGTCTTCGCGCTCAACGAGGGCGGGCCCGACCGGCTCACCGAGATCCTGCCCGTCTACGCCTACATCGAGGGCATGGGCAACCAGCACTTCGGCATGGGTGCGGCGATCGCGCTGCTCACCATCGTCATCCTGCTGGTCCTGACCTCCTTCTACCTGCGGATCGTGCTCAAGCAAGGGGAGGACGAGCTGTGAACGGCACCGCATCGTCGAGGTTCCGCCGCATCTGGCCCAACGCGGTGGCCGTCGTACTCTTCATCGGCTTCGTCTTCCCGGTCTACTGGATGTTCGCCACGGCCTTCAAGCCGACCGGCGACATCATCAGCGAGGACCCGGTGTGGTTCCCGACCGACGCGACGTTCGAGCACTTCAAGACGGCCGTGAACGCCGACCACTTCTGGACGATGGTCGGCAACTCCCTCACCGTCACGCTGCTCGCCGTGGTCTTCTCGCTGATCATCGGCCTGGCGTCGGCGTTCGCGCTCGCCCGGATGCGGTTCAAGGGCCGCAAGGGCTTCATCATCGGCTTCATGCTGGCCCAGATGGCGCCCTGGGAAGTCATGGTCATCGCGATCTACATCATCGTGCGCGACGCCGACATGCTGAACAGCCTGGTTCCGCTCACGCTCTTCTACATGGTGATGATCCTGCCCTTCACGCTCCTGACGCTGCGCGGCTTCGTCGCCGCGGTGCCGCGTGAGCTCGAGGAGTCGGCGATGGTCGACGGCTGTTCGCGGATGCAGGCGTTCCGCCGGGTCATCCTGCCGCTGCTCGCGCCGGGCCTGATGTCAACCTCGCTCTTCGGATTCATCACCGCCTGGAACGAATTCCCGCTCGTCCTTGTCCTCAACAAGGAGGCGGAAGCCAAGACCCTGCCGGTGTGGCTCTCCGGTTTCCAGACCGCCTTCGGCGACGACTGGGGTGCCACCATGGCCGCCGCCTCGCTCTTCGCCGTCCCGATCCTCGTCCTCTTCGTCTTCCTGCAGCGCAGGGCCGTCAGCGGTCTGACCGACGGTGCCGTGAAGGGATAACACGCCATATGACGACACTCACCCGCCCCGCCGACACCCTGACCCGTGACGCCCTGACCGTCCTGCAGCCCGGCTTCGTCGGGACGAGCGCGCCCGACTGGCTGCTCCGCAGGATCGGTGAAGGCCTCGCCTCGGTCGGCCTGTTCGGCCGCAACATCGCCTCGCCCGAACAACTGGCCGCACTGACGGCCCAGTTGCGCGCCGAACGCGACGACGTCCTGGTCGCCATCGACGAGGAGGGCGGTGACGTGACCCGCCTGGAGGTCCGCTCCGGGTCCTCCTTCCCGGGCAACCTCGCGCTCGGCGCGGTCGACGACACCGGGCTCACCCGTGACGTGGCCGCCGAGATGGGCCGCAGGCTCGCCGCGTGCGGCGTCAACCTCAACTGGGCGCCGTCCGCCGACGTCAACTCCAACCCGGACAACCCCGTCATCGGCGTACGTTCCTTCGGCGCGGATCCTCTCCTGGTTGCCCGGCACACCGCCGCGTACGTCGAGGGGCTGCAGTCCGCGGGCGTCGCCGCCTGCACCAAGCACTTCCCGGGTCACGGCGACACCGCGGTCGACTCGCACCACGACCTGCCGCGCATCGGGGTCGACCCCGAGGTGCTGCGGGCGCGTGACCTCGGGCCGTTCCGTGCCGCGATCGCCGCGGGCTCGCGCGCGGTGATGAGCGCGCACATTCTCGTCCCGTCCCTGGACGCCGAGTACCCGGCGACGCTGTCCCGCCGCATCCTGACGGGCATCCTGCGCGAGGAACTCGGCTACGACGGCCTGATCGTCACGGACGGCATGGAGATGCAGGCCATCGCCGCCACCTACGGCATCGAGCGCGGCAGCGTCCTCGCCATCGCCGCGGGCGCCGACGCGATCTGTGTGGGCGGCGGACTCGCGGACGACGAGACGGTCCTGCGGCTTCGTGACGCGCTGGTCGGTGCCGTCCGCACGGGCGAGCTCTCCGAGGAGCGCCTCGCCGACGCGGCCACGCGCGTTCGTGCGCTGGCCCACTGGACCTCGATGTCGGGCGCGGCCGAACGTTCGGGGGGCGCGCCCGGCACCGAGATCGGCCTGGTCGCGGCCCGCCGCGCTCTGACGGTCACCCGGGGCGAGTCCTACGCGGCCCCGCTCACCGAAGCTCCGTATGTCGCCGCCTTCACCCCGATGGCCAACATCGCGGTGGGCGACGAGACCCCGTGGGGCGTGGCCGCCGAGCTGGAACGCCTGCTCCCCGGCACGCAGACGGGCAGCTTCACCGGCGCGGACGCGGGTGCGCTCGCGCTGGCCGAGGCGGGGGAGCGGCGAGTGGTGGCCGTCGTCCGCGACGCCCACCGCCACGCGTGGATGACGGACGCCCTGACCACCTTGCTGACGGCCCGCCCGGACACGATCGTGGTCGAGATGGGCGTTCCCCGGTCATCCCCGAGGGGCTCCCTCCACATCGCGACCCACGGCGCGGCGAGGGTGTGCGGCTTGGCGGCGGCAGAGGTCATCACGGGGGCTTAGGCCCCGCAAGGGGCGCGGGGAACTGCGCGCTCAACCCCAACGCACCCGCAGAAGAGCAGCTACAAACGGAAGGTGCCGGGAACCCCCAGCAGGGGGCACCCGGCATCTTCCGTACCGCAGATTCCGCTTAAATCCCCTGCCAGGCCGGCTTCGCCGCAAACGTGGCCCGGAAGTACTCCCCGAGCTTCAGCTTGGAGGCAGCGGCCTCGTCCACGACGACCGTCGCATGCGGATGCAACTGCAGAGCCGAAGCCGGTACCACCGCGGCAACAGGCCCCTCCACCGTCGCGGCCACCGCATCCGCCTTGCCCTCGCCCGTGGCGAGCAGCACCAGGTGCCGAGCCTCCAGGATCGTCGCGATCCCCTGGGTGATCACGTGGTGCGGCACCTGCTCGATGTCCCCGTCGAAGAACCGCGCGTTGTCCACCCGCGTCTGCTCCGTCAGCGTCTTGATCCGCGTGCGCGAGGCGAGCGAGGAGCAGGGTTCGTTGAACCCGATGTGCCCGTCCGTGCCGATCCCGAGCAGTTGGAGGTCCACGCCGCCGGCCGCCGCGAGCTCCTGGTCGTACGCCTCGCACGCCGCCTGTACATCCTTGGCGCTGCCGTCGGGCCCCATGAAGGACTTCTCGCTGAGACCCAGCGGCTCGACGACCTCGCGCAGCACCACGGAGCGATAGGACTCGGGGTGCCCTGCGGGCAGCCCCACGTACTCGTCGAGCTGGCAGATACGCGCCTGCGAGGCGTCCACGGCACCGGAGCCGACCTTGGCGGCAAGGGCTTCGTAGATGGGCAGTGGGGTGGATCCGGTGGCGACACCGAGCAGGGCGTCAGGCTTACGGCGCACCAAGGCGGCCATGGCCTCCGCGATGAGCTCGCCGCCTGCCTTGGCGTCCGGGACGATGACAACTTCCACGCTGGGCCTGCCGATCTGGAGAGGGGACTCACGGGGCTGGGGAGAGGACCCGCGGGAGCAATGTGGTATAGACCAATCTAGCAGAGCTGGCCCATCTGAGCCCCAGGTTCCCGGGCCCAAGTTCCCCCCGTTCCATGCTCGACTCTCCGCCCCGCCCCCGCCCGTCGAGCACCACCGCCCACCGTCCGCCGCCCATCGCCCGCGACCTGCGGTCGGCGCCCTAGGCCAGCGAGCCTCCCGTCACGTCCATCCACTGGCCGGTCACCCAGCGCCCATCGTCCGACGCGAGGAACGCCACGGCGTCGGCTATGTCCGCCGGGGTGCCGACCCGGCCGAGCGCCGAGAACGCGGCCGCGCCCGCCCAGGCCTCCTTGTTCTTGTCGCCGCGCAGCCAGGCGGCGTTGACGTCGGTGTCCACGATGCCCGGCGCCACCGAGTTGACCGTGATGCCCCGGGGGCCGAGGACCTTGGACAGATTCCGCGTGAACACGTCCAGGGCGCCCTTGGTCATGGCGTACGTCATGATCTCCGGCATGGCCGCGGCCCGCGAGAGGCCCGACGAGATGTTGATGATCCGCCCGCCGTCGCGCAGCCGCCGCTCGCCGAGCTGGGCGATGAAGAACGGCGCCTTGGCGTTGACCGCGAACAGCCGGTCGAACTCCGCCTCGTCGGCATCGGCGAACGGCCGCGACGTGCCGATCCCCGCGTTGTTCACCAGGATGTCCACACCGTCCGCGTGCGCGTCGAACGCCTCCCACAGTGCGGCTGCGTCTCCGGGCACCCCGAGCTCCGTCCCGATGGCGAAGGCGGAGCCCCCCGCAGCCTCGATCACCGCGACCGTCTCCTTCGCCGCCGCCGCATTGCTGCCGTAATGCACGGCGACCCGTGCGCCGTCCCGCCCGAGCCGCTCGGCGATGCCCCGCCCGATGCCCCGGCTGCCGCCCGTGACCAGTGCCGTCTTCCCTGCAAGCGCGCCCATGAAAGCCGCCCCCCTATTTCTCTAGCGGTCGTTACAGAAAAAACCGTAGCGCACTCCGCGTCGTTTTTCTAGCGCTCGCTATACAATTCCCTCCATGGCGACGAAACAGCGTGGACGCCCCCGCTCCTTCGACCGCGAGACCGCGCTGGAGCAGGCGCTGCGCACTTTCTGGGAACAGGGGTACGAGGCGACCTCGGTCACGGATCTCACCCGGGCCATGGGTATCGGCGCCCCCAGCATGTACGCGGCCTTCGGTGACAAGCAGTCACTGTTCGAGGAGGTCGTGCTGCTGTACGGGCAGACGCACGGTTCCTTCGGCGAGCGTGCCTTCGCGGAGGAGCCGACCGTCCGCGGCGGAGTCGCGCGCATGCTGCACGAGGCCGCGGACAAGTACACGGAAGCCGGGCACCCGCACGGCTGCCTCGTCATCTGCGCCGCGACGAACTGCGCGACACCGGAGATCGACGCCGGCCTGCGCGATCGGCGCAATGCCAACATCAGCTCCATGGAGTCCCGCATAAGGGCCGCCGTCGCCACGGGCGAGCTCCCCCCTGAGACCGATGCCCCCGCCCTGGCCCGCTACACCGGAGCCGTACTTCAGGGCATGTCCCAGCAGTCCCGTGACGGCGCGACCCGACATGATCTTGAAGTGGTCGCCGAGCTGGCCATGCGGGTCTGGCCGGATGTACCGGATGTATAAATCCGCTGGGGCGGCATGCATAAGTCCGCCGGGCGACGTATAGCTCAGCGGGGCGACAAGTGAGAGAAAGAGACAACAACAAACATCTGCCGACGCATAGACACAGGTGAATGGTCTAGTCCACAATGCGTTGGTAAAGCATCCGTCCTTCCCGCACAGGAGGGCGGACCGAGGAGCCGGCACTCTCTGCCCTGACCGTGTCGGATCCTCCGATCGACCGCCCGGTACCGCACATTCCGGTGGTCGGTGTTCCTGAAGGGCTGCGGTGCCGTGGGTGGGTTGAGGGTCCCGCCCTGGCGCCGCGGCTCGTCGGGAATCTCCCGGAGCGGGCCCGCCGGACGTGCCAGGTACGCTCGCACACGTGCCCTCCATGAACGATCTCGTACGCCAGCACACCGCTCTCGATGACTCCGATCTCGAGTGGCTGCACCTGCTGGTCTCGGAGTGGCAGCTGCTCTCCGACCTCTCCTTCGCCGACCTCGTGCTGTGGGTACCAACCCGCGACGGCACCCGCTATGTCTCCGTGGCGCAGATGCGGCCCAACACCGGCCCCACCTCCTACCAGGACGACATGGTCGGCCATCTCGTCCCGCGCGGCCGCCGCCCGCTGCTCGACGCCGCCCTGGACGAGGGCCGCATCGTGCGCGAGGGCGACCCCGAGTGGCGCGAAGAGGTTCCGGTGCGGGTCGAGTCCATTCCCGTACGCAGGGAAGGTCGCGTCCTGGGTGTCATCGCCCGCAACACGAACCTGCTCACGGTGCGCACTCCCTCACGCCTGGAGCTGACCTACCTTCAGTCGGCATCCGACCTGGCCCAGATGATCGCCGCCGGGTCCTTCCCGTTCCCCGGCCAGCAGGTCGACATGGACGCGTCCCCGCGGGTGGGCGACGGTCTGCTCCGGCTCGACGCGGACGGCATCGTCCAGTACGCCTCGCCGAACGCGCTCTCCGCGTACCACCGCCTCGGTCTCGCCGCCGACCTGGTCGGCCACCACCTCGGCACGGCGACCGCCGAACTCGCCCCGTCCCGCGGCCCGGTCGACGAGGCGCTCGCCAAGGTCGCCAGCGGCTGGGCGCCCCGCGAGTTCGAGATCGAGGGCGGCGACGGCGTGATCCAGCTCCGCGCGATCCCGCTCAAGCCCAAGGGCCCGCGCATCGGTTCGCTCGTACTCCTGCGCGACGTCACTGAACTGCGTCGACGCGAGCGGGAGTTGATCACGAAGGACGCGACGATCCGGGAGATCCACCACCGGGTGAAGAACAACCTCCAGACGGTTGCCGCACTCCTTCGCCTGCAGGCGCGCCGCATCGACTCCGCCACCGGCCGCGAGGCACTTGAAGAGGCCGTGCGCCGCGTGGGATCCATCGCCATCGTGCACGAGACGCTGTCCCAGAACCTGGACGAGCGCGTGGAGTTCGACGAGATCGCCGACCGCGTCCTCGCGATGGTGGCGGAGATCTCGCCGGGCAAGGTCACCGGCCGGCGCACCGGACGCTTCGGCATCCTGGACGCCGAGGTCGCGACCCCGCTGTCGATGGTCCTCACGGAGATTCTGCAGAACGCCCTGGAGCACGGTTTTCAGGAAGGCGACACCGGCACGGTCGAGGTCTCGGCCGTACGCGGCGGCAACACCAGCAAGGACGGCCGCCTCCTGATCACGGTCCAGGACGACGGCGTCGGCTTGCCCGAAGGCTTCGATCCGCACCGCTCGGGCAACCTCGGCCTGCAGATCGTCCGCACCCTGGTCGAGGGCGAGATGGGCGGCACGTTCGACATGGTGCGGGCCCCCGAGCGTGGCACGCAGGTCGTCCTCGACATCCCGGTGCGCGGCGACAAGTAGGCGCCGGGACACGGCAGATCACATACACGGCATCGCATACGCATACGCGCACAACAAAGCAGTGAGCCCCGGACCGAAGTGGTCCGGGGCTCACTGCTCACGTTGCGTTGCGCATCGGGGGTACTGCGCGGCTGCGGCTCGGGGGCGGGAGATGCGTACTCGCTGTACGCGCCGCCGGGCTAAGGCTCGTAGGGGGGCGTGACCGTCAGGCGCTTGCCTGGCGTGCACGGTTGCGAGCGGCGCGGCGCTTCATTGCGCGGCGCTCGTCCTCGCTGAGGCCACCCCAGACGCCGGAGTCCTGGCCGGACTCGAGCGCCCACTGCAGGCACTGCTCCATGACGGGGCAGCGGCGGCAGACGGCCTTGGCTTCCTCGATCTGCAGCAGCGCAGGACCGGTGTTGCCGATGGGGAAGAAGAGCTCGGGGTCTTCCTCGCGGCAAACGGCGTTGTGACGCCAGTCCATGGCTGCTACCTCTCCTTGGTATTACATGCAAGTTGCTTGTGAATGTGAACGCTTTCACGAATCCCCCGACGACGGAAGGGACTTTCGTCACATAACGCGACGATGTCCTATGCGTTGAGGAGGGGGTTCTGGCGGTCTGTGGGGCCGATGTTGCGGGCCGTCCCGATCGCCATGTAGAGATTCGCAAACCTCGGCGGCGGATACAACCCCTTCCGGGAAGTTTTTTTTGATTCCTCAGTGTCGGCTGGGTCACAGCCGTACTTCCATGGGGTGGACCCTGGTCTAAACGTTCGAGTGAAAGGACTTTGGGCCCTTCTACTCACACAATCACACGCAGTGCACGGCGTACGCCTGTGAACGTCACGCTCGTCCGCAGCCCCAGGTGGTCACCGTCCATCTGAAGGGGGAGCGGCACCTTCGAATGCAAGGTGAAGTCAGTGAGGTCATGGAGCGTAACCGCGTGCTTGCCGTGTGGTCCGCGATCGGGTGTCGAGGTCAGGAGCTGGGTCCCGTACCGGGCCACCGCCGTGGTGGAGAGCTTGCTCAGACCGAGCACGTCCAGGCCCGAGTCGAAGGAGGCCTGCGGGGAGGCGTACATCGGGCGATTGCCCAGGTAGGTGTAGGGAGAGGTGTTGCAGACTATGGAGAGCACGAGGTCGGTCACCGGGTCCTCGCCGGCCCGTTCCAGCGTGATCATTCCGTGCCTGCGGTGCGGCTCGTCGATGAACTGACGGAGCACCTGGCGCAAATACAGCGCATGGGTGGACCGCTTCCCGCGTTCCCTCTGTTGTTCGACCCGGCCCACCACTCCCGCGTCGAAACCGAATCCGGCGGCGAAGGTGAACCAGCGCGAGGGGACGGCTTCGTCCTCCGTGCCGGGGGTGCCGGACACCTGGCCCAGGCTCACTGTCCGTTCGCTTCCCTCACGCAGGGCGTCGAGCAGAGCGCCGGTCGCCTCCACGGCGTCGTTGGGCAGACCGAGGGCCCGGGCGAAGACATTGGTGGAGCCGCCGGGGACGACGGCCAGGCGCGGAAGCCGCTCCGGGTCGGGGCCGTTGTGCAGCAGACCGTTGACGACCTCGTTGACCGTGCCGTCCCCGCCGAGGGCGACGACGAGCTCGATGTCCTTGCTCTCCGCGGCCTGTCTTCCCAGGTCTCGGGCATGGCCGCGGTACTCGGTGGTGACCGCCTCGAGTTTCATCTCGCTCGCCAGCGCGTGGATCAGTACGTCACGCGTGCGCGCGCTGGTGGTGGTTGCCGCTGGGTTGACCACAAGAAGTGCACGCATGCGAAGCAGAGTACCTAGCGGTCTTTACCTGGCCTAGACCGAGGGGGCGGACCGGGGCCCGGAGCGTGGACACGCACAGCTACCCTGCAAGGGTGAGCACTGAGCGGAACTCCACCCCACAAGCCCCGGAATCCGGCCCGCGTCCCGGACGTCTGACGGCCGCCGCGGCGCTCGCCGCGCTGGAGGGCGTCGCACTCATCGCGGCGGGTGTCTACATGCTCGTGATGGGCCTCGCGGGGGACCCCGACAACCCGGAACAGGCCACGACGGGCGGCATCACGCTGATCGTCCTCGCGCTCCTGCCCCTGCTCGCCGCGCGCGGTCTCCTGCGCCGCCGCAGCTGGAGCCGGGGGCCCGCCATCATCACGCAGATCATGGCGCTTCCGGTGGCGTGGCAGCTGCTGCAGGCCGACAGCATGGCCATCCCGGCCGGCATCGCGCTCGCCGTCGTGGCGGTGGCCGCGCTCGTCCTGCTGGTCAATCCCGCCACGACCGAGGCCCTCGGCATCCGGGGGCCGGGGAACGCACAGGACGACGTGAAGTAGCCGTCCCGCACGAGACGTCCCGAAGGAGCAGGCCCGGAGGGGCGGCCTGCTCCTTCGTCACTCCTCGACGAGGAGCTTCTCGCGCAGCTGCGCGAGTGTGCGGGCGAGGAGCCGGGAGACGTGCATCTGGGAGATGCCGACTTCCTGGGCGATCTGCGACTGCGTCATGTTGCCGAAGAACCGCAGCAGCAGGATGCGCTTCTCGCGTGGTGGAAGGTCTTCCAGGAGCGGTTTGAGGGATTCCCTGTACTCGACGCCCTCAAGTGCCTCGTCCTCCGAGCCGAGGGTGTCCGCGACCGCCGGGGACTCGTCGTCCGTGTCCGGGACGTCCAGGGACAGCGTGGAGTACGCGTTGGCCGACTCCAGGCCCTCCAGGACCTCCTCTTCGGAGATGGCCAGCTTCTGGGCGAGCTCGTGCACCGTGGGCGAGCGGCCGTGCAGCTGGGACAGCTCGGCGGTCGCCGTGGTCAGGGCGAGCCGGAGCTCCTGGAGGCGCCGCGGTACCCGGACCGCCCAGCCCTTGTCGCGGAAGTGCCGCTTGATCTCGCCGACGACCGTGGGTGTCGCGTACGTGGAGAACTCCACGCCGCGCTCCGGGTCGAAGCGGTCCACGGACTTGATCAGGCCGATGGTGGCGACCTGCGTCAGGTCGTCAAGGGGCTCGCCGCGGTTGCGGAAGCGGCGGGCCAGGTGCTCGACGAGCGGCAGGTGCATGCGGACCAGCTTGTTGCGCAGCTCCGCGTACTCGGGGCTGCCGCCCTCCAGCTCGCGCAGCTCGATGAACATCGCGCGTGCACCGCTGCGGTCCTGCGGATTATGCCGGGTGTGCTGCTGCTCACCGTGTTCGCTCATGTATCCCGCCCGTTGCGCGCCGCCCCGGAAGGAGGGCTTTGCGCGCTCCTTCTGAGCGGTCGGCTCTGCCTGCTCCGACGCGTCAGCCACAGTCGACGGACCCGGCTGCTCCGGATCCTCCGGGTGCGGCCTGGCCTGCTGCTCGGGGATGCCCGTGAGCACCGGCTCCGCCGGAGCCTCGCGCCCCCTCGTCGGCCGTATCGGCGTATCGCCCCGCCCGCCGGGCAGACCTCGTGTGCCGCGCTCTTCGTTCCGCACCGGCCCCTCCCCGTCCCTCACGCCGGCCCGGGTCCCGCGCCGCGCTTCTTGTAGAGGCTGATCGAGACGGTCTTGTCCTCGGCGACGGTGGAGTCGACCTGACCCGCCAGAGCGGACAGCACGGTCCAGGCGAACGTGTCCCGCTCCGGGGCCCGGCCGTCGGTGGTCGGCGCCGAGACGGTCACCTCCAGGGAGTCGTCGACGAGCCGGAAGACGCAGCTGAGCACCGAACCGGGCACGGCCTGCTGGAGCAGGATCGCGCAGGCCTCGTCGACCGCGATGCGGAGGTCCTCGATCTCGTCGAGAGTGAAGTCCAAACGCGCCGCGAGACCGGCCGTGGCCGTACGCAGCACCGACAGGTAGGCACCCGCAGCCGGAAGGCGGACCTCGACGAAGTCCTGATTCCCGGGCTCGCCTGCGATCTGGGACACCCTCACCTCCAAGGTGGTACAAGCACTTTCGGGGCTCCAGGTCCGCCGTCGGGCGGCGGTCCGGACTGCGTCACACGGGTAACGCACCACGTAGTTCTGCGGTGACGCTACCGCGCTCCCCAGTTCCGTGTCCCGGGGACCCCGCTCCGTTGCTGTCACTCATAGTAAGCCTAAGGGTACGGAGAGTGGCTAGGGGTCGCGCGGTCCCAATTGGAGAGTACGGGCGTCGGGTTGACGTACCCAGGCCTCAGACGATCGAACCGTCCACGAAGCACCAACGCCAGCTCTCGCCCGGTTCGAAGGTCCTCATCACCGCGTGTCCCGCGGCCTCGAAGTGCGCCGTCGCGTGTCGGAAAGGCGAAGAATCGCAGCAGCCCACATGCCCGCAGTCCAGGCAGAGTCGCAGTTGCACCGGGTGACTGCCGACGGCGAGGCACTCCAGGCAGGTCTCGCTCAGCGGGGCGGGCTCAGGGTGCGGCAGCGTTGCCACATGCGGGCACTCATCCATGATTGCCAGGTTACGACGGGAACGCGTATCGCGGAGGGTCTGACCCATGGACGTACTGCCCCTGGTGGCGCTGATCGCGGCGAGTGCGGCGGTGGCCGGAGCCGCGCGCCGGACGCCGGTGCCCGCGCCACTGCTGCTCGTCGCGGTGGGACTCGTCGCCGCGTACGTGCCCGGAGTCCCGGACTACCACCTGGACCCGCACATCGTGCTGCCGCTGATCCTGCCGCCCCTGCTGCACACCGCGGCCCTGGAGAGCTCGTACCTCGATCTGCGCGCCAACCTCAGGCCCGTGGCGCTGCTCTCGGTCGGGTACACGCTGTTCGCGACCGTCGCCGTCGGCTGGCTCGCGTATCTGCTGATCCCCGATCTGCCGCTGACCGCCGCGCTGGTCCTCGGCGCGGTGATCGCGCCGCCGGACGCGGTGGCGGCCACGGCCATCGCGCGCAAGGTGGGGCTGCCTTCGCGGATCACCACGATCCTGCAGGGCGAGTCGCTGGTGAACGACGCGACCGCGATCACCGCCTACAAGGTCGCCCTCGCGGCGGCGGTCGGCGAGGGTGCGAGCTGGGCGGGCGGGATCAGGGAGTTCCTGATGGCCGCGGTCGGCGGGGTCGGTGTCGGGCTGATCCTCATGGTGCCGCTCCACTGGCTGCGCCGGCACTTGAAGGAGGCGATGCTGCAGAACACCCTCTCCTTGCTGATCCCCTTCGTCGCGTACGCGGCCGCCGAGCAGGTCGGCGCCTCTGGAGTGCTCGCCGTGGTCGTCGTCGCCCTGTTCCTCGGACACCGCTCCTGGGAGGTCGACTTCGAGACACGGCTCCAGGAGGCCGCCGTGTGGAAGGTCGTCGCGTTCATCCTGGAGTCGGCGGTCTTCGCGCTCATCGGCCTGCAACTGCCGCTCGTGCTCAGGGGGCTCGGCGAGTACAGCGGCATACAGGCCGCCTGGTACGCCCTGGGAGTCTTCTTCTTCGTCGTGCTCGCGCGCTTCGTGTGGTCGTATCCGGCCACCTATCTGCCGCGGATGCTGTCGAAGCGCATCAAGGAGCGGGAGCACGTCATGGACTGGCGGCGGCCGCTGGTCGTCAGCTGGGCCGGGATGCGCGGTGTGGTGTCGCTGGCGATCGCCTTCTCGATCCCGCTCGTCATGGACGACGGGGAGCCGTTTCCCGCACGCAACCTCGTCCTGTTCCTGACCTTCACCACCGTGATCGGCACGCTGGTCGTGCAGGGGCTCTCGCTGCCGTGGCTGATCCGGGTCCTGAAGCTGCCGGGGCGGGACACGCAGGCGGAGACGCTCGCGGAGGCGCAGGCGCAGAACGCCGCCTCGCAGGCCGCGGAGCGGCGGGTGGACGAACTCATGGAGGACGAGCGCAATCGCCTCCCACAGCCCCTCCAGGACCGTCTGCGGACCGTCCTGGAGCGGCGCCGCAACTCCGTGTGGGAGAGGCTCGGTCAGTCCAACCCGGTGACGGGGGAGTCCGCGGACGACACGTACCGCAGGCTCGCCAGGGAGGCGATCGCCGCGGAGCGGGAGGTGTTCGTGAAGATGCGGGACGAGCGGCGCATCGACGACGAGATGATGCGGACCCTGCTGCGGAAGCTGGACCTGGAGGAGGCGGCGGCCTACCGGGAGGTCGAGGACTGAGAGGAATGAGCCGTGGGGGTCGCGGGGTCCGTCGCGGTGATCACGGCCGTGACCTTGGTCCCGGGGGCGAACGTGCCCTCTTCGGAGAGGGCCGTCAGCGCGTAGAGGAGCTTGGCCACGTAGACGCGCTCCACGGAGAGGCCGTGCCGGTCCTCGAAGTCGTTTGCGAACGCGGTGAGTTCGGGAGTCGTACGGGCGTACCCGCCGAAGTGGAAGCGTTCGTCCAGGTGCCAGTTGGCGGTGGGGGCGCCGAAGGTCTGCTGTTGCAGCGCCTGTATCTCGCGGCCGAGGAAGCCGCCCTTGAGTACGGGTATGCCGAGCGCGCGCTGGCCCGGGGCGAGGCCCCCGGCCATTCCGGCAAGGGTGCCGCCGGTTCCGCAGGCCACGGCCGCTGTGTCGGTATGGCCGCGCAACTCCTCACCCAGGGCCGTGCAGCCCTGTACGGCCAGGGAGTTGCTGCCCCCTTCGGGGATGACGTAGGGGTTCCTGGCGCCCGCCTCGTGCACGAGGGCGGCCAGGACCTCCGGGTCGGTCTTCCTGCGGTAGGTCGACCGGTCGATGAAGTGCAGGCGCATCCCGTCGGCCGCGCATTGCGCCAGTGACGGGTTCAGGGGGCGCTTCGAGAGTTCGTCGCCGCGGACCATGCCGATGGTGTCCATGCCGAGGAGGCGGCCCGCCGCGGCGGTCGCCCTGAGGTGGTTGGAGTAGGCGCCGCCGAAGGTCAGCAGGGCTTCGTGGCCGGCTGTGACGGCGGCGTCCAGGTTCAGGAAGAGCTTGCGGTACTTGTTGCCCGGGAGGTCCGGGTGGATCAGGTCGTCCCGCTTGAGGGCGAGAGTGACGCCGTGCCGCGTGAACCGGTCGTCCTGGAGCTCTTGGAGCGGGGACGGGAGCCGCGGGCGCGGGCTGATCGGCGGGGTGGTGCTCACCCCGCCATTCTGCCCGGCACCGCGCAGGCGGGCACGGCCGCGGTCTGCCTACTTGAGGCGCTCCTCGATGCGCGCCCGCATGGATTTCATGGTGAAGCCCTTGGGGTCCACCTTGCCCGGCTGCCATTCCAGGTGGCCGACCACGGAGCGCTGGGTCCAGCCGTGGTGGCGGCAGATGGCCGCCGAGACCTTCTCGATCGCTTCCAGCTGTGCCGCGGGCCAGGGATCCTCGCCGTCGCCGAGGTTCTCGCACTCGAAGCCGTAGAAGTGGCGGTTTCCGTCGGTATTCGATTCGTTGTCGTGCGGGAGCGCCTTCTCGGCGATGACCGCGCGCAGGACGTCGTCGTCGCCGAGGCCCGCGTGGTTGGCGCGGCCGTACCCGACGAGGTGGACGCGGCCGTCCTTGGTGATGACACCGTGACAGAGCGGACCGGGCAGTGAGGGGTGCCCGTCGCGGCAGATCTCCACTGTCCGCGCGCTGCCCGATGTGACCGTGTGGTGGATCATTACGCCGTGCACTGGACCCCACGGCCCCTTGTGGTTGCGGTTGTGGTGCTGCCAGTCGCCGACTTCGACGACTGTCACACCTTCGTCCTTGAGCGCGTCGAGGAAGCTGCCCGCGGACATGGGTGGGGCCATGGCCGACTCCTTTGCGGAGGACGACGGCCGCCGGTCGCGGACCATCTCGTACGACCGCTTTTACCCCGAACCACGGTGCCCGGACCAGCCGTTTGGAACTATTCCACGGCTGTTCGGGCACCGTGCGAGTCGAAGGGGGTCAGCCGCGCTGATCGCCGCCGTGCAGGAACGCGTCGCCGTTCGTCGCGATGTGTGCCTCCAGCGCCTGGAGGGCCTGCTGGGTGTCCAGGGGGGTGCCCGTGCCGTGCTGCTGCGCGTAATACGCCGCGCCCAGCTTCTTCAGGAGATCGCCGCCCGTGCGCTGCGCCTGGACCTCGTCGATCTTCTGCTTGCCCTGGTTGAGTCCGCGCTGCGCCTGTTCCTTGGCGCGATCCAGGAAGCCTGCCATTGCCGTCTCCTACGGATTGGTGCGGATTGGTGCATATCGGTACAGAGGCTACCGGTCGTTGTGTCCTGTTCAACGGGTGCACGGATCTTGGAGTTCCCCGTCGCCGGGACCTCCGCTCCTGGTACGCGGGTGAGTTCCCCGTCTCGCGTGATCCATTCCCGCTCGTTTGTGTAATGGCGCCCGCACTCTCCGTGCTGGAAGTGTTGTCGGCGCAGACCAGCGCTTGATCGGGAGGGCATTGCCAATGTCGGTAGGCGAAGAGGTCCGTGCGGAGCAGGCCGAGCCGCAACAGAGCTTGGGCACATCAGCCGCACGGAATCTGGCCACCACCACCAAGTCCGCGCCGCAGATGCAGGAGATCAGCTCCCGCTGGCTCCTGCGGACGCTGCCATGGGTGCAGGTGCAGGGCGGTACGTATCGAGTGAACCGGAGGTTGAGTTACTCGGTCGGCGACGGCCGGGTGACGTTCGTGAAGACCGGAGACCGTGTGCAGGTCATCCCCGCGGAGCTCGGCGAACTGCCGGTCCTGCGGGAGTACGGGGACACCGAGGTCCTCGGGGAGCTGGCCCAGCGCTGTCAGCAGCGGGAGTTCGCCGCGGGCTCGGTCATCACCTCGTTCGGCAGCCAGGCCGACGAGGTGTTCCTGCTCGCGCACGGCAGGGTCGAGAAGATCGGCACCGGTCCCTACGGAGACGACACGGTTCTCGGCACTCTCGCCGACGGCTCCTACTTCGGCGAGCAGGCACTGCTCGACCCGGAGGCCATCTGGGAGTACACGACGCGCGCGGTGACCGCGTGCACCGTGCTCACCCTGCCCCGCCAGGACCTGGAGCAGGTCGCGGAGCGCACGGACTCGCTGCGCGAACATCTGCAGCGGCTGCGGTCCATCCCCGCTCAGCGGATGAACAAGTTCGGTGAGGCGCCCATCGACCTCTCCGCCGGACACGTCGGCGAAGCCGTGCTGCCGGGCACATACGTCGACTACGACGCCGCGCCGCGAGAGTACGAACTGAGCGTCGCCCAGACCGTTCTGCGCGTCCACACGCGCGTGGCCGATCTCTACAACCAGCCGATGAACCAGACCGAGCAGCAATTGCGGCTGACGGTCGAGGCGCTCAAGGAGCGCCAGGAGCACGAGCTGATCAACAACAGCGAGTTCGGGCTGCTGAACAACTGCGAGTACGAGCAACGGCTGCAGCCGCACGACGGCGTGCCGAGCCCGGACGACATGGACGAGCTGCTCAGCCGCCGACGGGGATCGAAGCTCTTCCTGGCCCATCCGCGCGCGATCTCCGCGTTCGGCCGCGAGCTCAACAAGCGCGGGCTCGTGCCGGAGACCATCGACATGGGAGGCAACCGCATCCCCACCTGGCGTGGGGTGCCGATCTTCCCGTGCAACAAGATCCCGGTCACCGAGGCCCGCACGACCTCGATCATCTGCATGCGTACGGGCGAGGAGGAGCAGGGCGTCGTGGGCCTGCACCAGACCGGCATCCCGGACGAGATCGAGCCGAGCCTGTCCGTGCGCTTCATGGGGATCAGCGAGCAGGCGATCATCTCGTACCTCGTGTCGACCTACTACTCCGCGGCAGTGCTTGTGCCGGACGCGCTGGGCGTCCTGGAGAACGTCGAGATCGGCCGCTGGCAGTGAGGCGGTGTCTGTGGGCGCGCCGCCGGGTAGACCCTTTCCGTACGCGCCCGCAGGCCCAGGAAACGCCACCGTCCGGATCCTCCCCGGGGTGAGTCCATGACGGACACGACGACGGACACGACGGAGATGACGCAGATGGCGCGGGGCCCCGCCGAACAGGGGCCCATCAAAGAGCACGAGGGGCACGAGGAGTACGAAGAGCACGGGAGCCACGAAGGGTACGAAGCGTCCGAAGCGGCGGAGATCCTGACGTCGGTGCGGCTGTGCGTCGACCCCGAGCTGCGCCGGGCGATCGACTCGCTGCCCCGAGCCATGCGCCGCATCGCGCGCTACCACTTCGGATGGGAACACGCGGACGGCGCACCGGCGGCCGGGAATGCGGGCAAGGCGATCAGGCCCGCGCTGGTGCTCGCCGCGGTGCGGGCGCTCGGCGGGGAGCAGGCCATGGCCGTCCGGGCCGCCGCGGCAGTGGAGCTGACCCACAACTTCACCCTGCTGCACGACGACGTCATCGACCGCGACACCACCCGCAGGCACCGGCCCACCGCATGGACCGTGTTCGGCGAACCCGACGCGATCCTGGCCGGTGACGCCCTCCAGGCGCTCGCGCAGCAGCTGCTCGCCGAGGACCCGCACCCTGGGGCGCCTGCGGCGGCCACCCGGCTCGCCGCCTGCGTGGTGGAGCTCTGCGCGGGCCAGCAGGCGGACTGCGCCCTCGAACGGCGTGAGCCCGACGAGGTCACGCTCGACGAGTGCCTCGCCATGGCCGAGGCCAAGACGGGGGCGCTGCTCGGCTGCGCCTGTGCGCTGGGGGCGCTGTACGCGGGCGCGGGGTGGAGCGAGGTGGAGGCGCTCGACGGGTTCGGCCGTGAGGCGGGCCTCGCCTTCCAGCTCATAGACGATGTGATCGGCATCTGGGGCGATCCGGGGCACACCGGCAAGCCCGCCCGCGCCGACCTCGCGGCCCGCAAGAAATCCCTGCCGGTGGTCGCGGCACTGGCCTCCGGTACCCCGGCCGCCGCCGAACTCGCCGAGCTGTACGGACGGCCGCCGACCGAGCCCGAGAAGGACGGCGACCTGGAACGCATGGCGCACGCGGTCGAGGCGGCGGGCGGCAGGGACTGGGCGCTGATGCACGCGGCCGACCGGATGTCCCGCGCGCTCAACCAGCTCTCCCGCGCGGTGCCGGTCCCGGAGGAGGCGGGCGGCCTGCTGGTGCTCGCGGAGTTCGTGACGCGGCGTACGCACTGAACGCAGGGGATGTACGGGTGCGTACGAAGACGTGTGGGGACAAGGACGTGCGCAGATGTAAGCGGAGGTAACCGGATGTAAGCGGATGTACGCCCTGAAGGAGCGGAGAAGGGATTGACCTGAACAAGACGGGCTGAACTGGACGGTCGCACAGGGCCGACGCGCTCCGCACTCAGCCGAGATCCGGTCAGGGTGCGGGGCTCGCCCGTGTGTCCGAGCCCGATCGCCTAGGCTGCTGCGAGGCAAACGGTGGGTCGGCGCACGCAGTTGAGCGTGATCGAGGGGCAAAGGGGCAGGCCGTGGGCGTAGCGATCCGGAGGGCCGGGGAGAGCGACAGGGCGGATGTGGTCCGGTTGCTCGACGAGGCGTTCCTGGACGATCCGGTGAGCAGCTGGGTCTTCCCCGACGAGGGGTACCGCCGCCGCAAGCACGGCGCTCTCATGGAGGCCTTCCTCGACCTCGCGCTGAGCCAGGGTTTCGTCGACATCGCGGAGGACGGTACGGCCGTCGCGCTGTGGTGGTCCGTCCCCGCGGGTGAGGACGAGGACGGGGACGGGGAAGAAGGGCCCGCGCAGCTCCGCGAGGCCGTCGACCCGGACAACGCGCGGATCGAGGAGATCGGCCGGCTGACCGGTGAGGCGCACCCGACCGACAGGGCCCACCAGTATCTGCACATGATCGGTGTGAGACCCGAGCGGCAGGGCGAGGGGCTCGGCTCCGCGCTGATCGAAGCCGTGCTCGAACGGTGCGACCGAGAGGGGCTGCACGCCTATCTGGAGGCGAGCAACAGCCGCAGCCGCGAGCTGTACACGCGGCTCGGATTCACGGTCACCGGGGACGCCATAGAGCTGCCCGACGGCCCGCCCCTGTGGCCGATGTGGCGGGAGCCCCGGCTTTTCGTCACGGACTGTGTCGACACCAGTCAGATCGCATAAAGTTGTCGCAGCATCGCTGTGTTGTCAGCAGACACAATGAGGGGGCGACCTCATGTCCCACGAACTGACCCGTGAAATGCCCGGCGAGACATCCCGCGAACGACTCCTGGCGGAGGCGTTCGTGGAAGTGGCCGACTCCTTGAACGGCGATTTCGACGTAGCCGAATTTTTACAGAGCCTGGCCGTTCGCTGTGTGGAACTGCTCGGCGTCTCGTCGGCGGGCGTCCTGCTCGCGGACCCGCAGGGCGAGTTGCGGCTCGTCGCCGCGTCCGGCGAGCACGCCTGGGTGCTCGATCTGTTCGCTCTGCAGCAGGAACAGGGACCGTGCCTGGACTGCTACCACTCCGGCACAGCGCATACGAACATCGCCCTCAGCGGCCTCGAAGCGACCACCGCCTGGCCGCAGTTCGCGGCGCGCGCCCTGGCGGCAGGCTACGAGATGACGCAGGTGCTCCCCCTGCAGCAGGGCGATCAGATCCTCGGCACGCTGAATCTGTTCCAGGCGAAGCCTCAGTTCCTCGGCCCCGACGACATCGCGCTCGCGCAGGCACTCGCGGATGTCGCCACGATCGCGATACTCCAGCGGCGTTCCCTGGAGCGCAGCGAGGTGGAGCGCGGACAGTTGCAGGAGGCCCTCACCAGCCGGATCGCCATCGAGCAGGCGAAGGGTGTGCTCGCCGAGCGGTGGAAGTGCACGGTCGACGACGCTTTCGCGGCGCTGCGGCGGCATGCGCGGGCGAACCGGCTGCGGCTCGCGGAGTGCGCGCAGCAGGTGGTGACGGGGGAGCTCGACACGGAGGGCATCCGCCGGGTCTGACGCGGCGGTTGCTCCTCTTCCGGGGGAGTGGCGCGGCCTCCCGGGGGCTGACGTGGCGGTTTCGCCCCCGCGAACATCAAGAGACAGTCCGAGTCAGGAGACCCCTTGCGCAAGCTCAGCTACTTCGTCGCCGTGTCGATCGACGGCTTCATCGGTGACAGGAGCGGTGACGGGGCATCCTTCATGCCGTTCGTGGACGAGGAGTTCCTGGAGTTCCTCAAGACGGAATACCCGGAGACCCTGCCGACCGAGGCCCGCCGGATGCTCGGTCTCGAAGGCGTGGAGAACAAGCACTTCGACACGGTCGTCCAGGGCCGGGGCAGCTACCGGCTCGCCCTGGACGCCGACATCACGAGTCCGTACGGTCACCTGCGCGAGTACGTGGCGTCCAGCACCCTCGACAAGTCGCCCGACCCGAACGTCGAGATCATCCCCGGCGATGTGGTCGGCAAGATTCGCGAACTCAAGCAGGAGAACAGCGAGTTCGACATCTGGCTGTGCGGTGGATCGAAGATCGCGGGGGAGCTGCGGGACGAGGTCGACGAGCTGGTCATCAAGACGTACCCGGTGCTTCTGGGAACCGGCATGCCGATGTTCGGCGCGGACGTGGACGTGGACACGGGTTCGGGGACGGGGACGGGCACGGAGAGCGTGATCAGCGAGTTCACGCTGGAAGCGTCCCGGGTCTTCGGGAACGGCGTCGTCGTACGGACGTATCGCCGAAAGCGCTGACCGCTGGGCTATCCGGCCCGCGCCGCTCGCCATATTCTCGCCGCATGGGCAGCGATGGGCGCCGGTCCGGCCCCCGCCCGCAGAGCGAGCCGGTGTGCGCGAGCTGTGGGCGGCCTGTCGGTACGGCCATCAAACGGCGCAAGATACTTGGGGTGTTCGTCCCTGTGTGGGTCCCCCGCCCGTGCCGCAACCCGCAGTGCGACGCGTGCGTTGATGAACCCGCGGAACGGGAAGAGCGCATAGAGCGCGAAGAGAGCGAAGATCCCGAGTCGGCACCGGCACCGGCGCGCTCCGACGACGACTGAGGCGCAAGGAACGAGTCGATGTGCTTCCGCGTGCTCCCGTGTGCTTCCGTGCGGCTCCATTGTTCTACTAGGATGCAAACAATGGAGGTTTTCATGGCAATGGCTGCTCGCTCATTCCGTCGTGGCGCCCGTGACATCCGTGACCCCGGGGTCGCCCGTGTCGCGCTGCTCGCCGCGCTCCCCTTCGTACTCGGCCTCGCCGCCGACCTGGCCGTGTACGTGACCGTTCGTGATCAACTGCCCGATCGGCTGGCCCGGCACTTCGGCGGTGACGGGGAAGCGGACGGCTATGTCGGGCACGGCGGGTTCCTCGCGATGCTCGTCGGGATGTTCGTCGTGCTCGGCGCGGTCGGTGTCTTCCTCGTGCTGAGGAGCGACTTCGCCACTTATCGGCGCGGGCTGCGGGGGCTGCTCGCCGGTGTGTACGCGACCTCCGCGTTCCTGGCCTGGACGATGGGTGCGAGCCTCGTGGCCAACCGGGGCACCGCCGACGGCGCGGCGGCCGTGTTCCCTCTGTGGCACCTCGCCGTCGCTGCCGGGATCGCCGTGCTCGCGGCGGGCGTGGGGGCGGCGCTCTCGCGGTGCGTGCCGCTGCCCGATACGCGTTCGCCGCTCGGTGCGGACGGTCAAGTAGGCGCCGAGCGGATCGACTTGGGGCGCGACGAGACCGCCGGGTGGGTGCGGCGGACGGGCTCCTGGGTGCTGAGCGGGATGGGCATCGCGATGGCGGTCGTGGGCATCGTCACCCTGTGGATGACGGATGACGGCTGGCTGGCGCCGCTGTCCCTGTTCGTCCCCGGACTCCTGATCGCCGCCTTCGCGCGGGCCTGCGTCACCGTGGACCGGCGCGGGCTCACGGTGTCACCCGGTCTGGTGCCGTGGCCGCGCATCCGGCTGCGCCTTGACCGCATAGAGAGCGCGGACAGCCGGCAGATCAGCGCCTTCGCGGACTACGGGGGCTGGGGTTACCGCATCGCCCCCGGACGCTCCGGCGTCATCATGCGCTCGGGCGAGGCGCTGGTCGTGCGGCGGGCGAACGGCAACGACTTCGCCGTCACCGTAGAGGACTCCGCAACGGCCGCCGCGCTCCTCAACGCGCTGGTGGACCGCGAGGCTCCTCCCCAGGAAGGGCGGCGCTGACAGCATGCTGTTCCGGATCGACGCGACGTCGTCGGTGCCCCTCGCCGACCAGATCGCCGCTTGCGCGCGCCGCGCGGTCGCCGACGGCTCGGTGCGGCCGGGCGAGCGGCTGCCCGCAGCGCGCATGCTGGCCGACTCCCTCGGGGTCAACGTCCATACGGTGCTGCGTGGTTACCAGCGGCTGCGCGAAGAGGGTCTGATCGAGCTCCGGCGGGGGCGTGGTGCGACCGTCGTGGACGGCGCGGCGGCACAGGCGCGGGCCCAACTGGGGGAGAAGGTACGAGTGTTCGTCGCCGACGCGCTGGAGCTGGGGCTCTCGGAGGACGAGGTGCGTTCCTTGGTGGACACGGCGCTGAGGGCATGAGCGCGATGCGTACGGAGACCCCGTGGGGGCCGTGGGAACCGGCCACGCCTGCTGAAGTCGCCGCCTTGTTCGCTCAGTTGCGCGTCCCATGGTGGATCGCCGGTGGATACGCGGTGGAGATGGCCGTCGGTCACGCCTTCCGGGAGCACGCGGACATCGACGTATCTCTGCTGCGCCGCGATCAGCTCGCCGCGCAGGAGGCGCTGCCGTCATGGGAGTGGTGGGCCGCCGATCCGCCGGGGACGCTGCGGCGGTGGCTGCCGGGGGAGGTGCTGCCGTCCGATGTGCACGACATCTGGTGCAGGCCCGGAGAGGGGGAGCCGTGGCGCCTTCAGATCATGCTGGAGGAGGCCGAGGAGCCCGGGGAGTCCGGGGAGTATGAGGGGGTTGTCTGGGTGTCGCACCGCGACCGGCGGGTGCGGCGGCCCATCGCGGAGATCGGCCTGGCAGGCCCGGACGGCATCCCCCGCCTGGCGCCGGAGATCCAGCTTCTCTACAAGGCGAAGTCGCCCCGCCCGAAGGACGAGCGGGACTTCGACGCGCTGCTCTCTGTGCTGTCCCCGGCCCAACGTGCGTGGCTGGAAAGGGCTGTTGAGACGACGTACGGGCCACACCCTTGGGCCGCCCGGCTGAAGGGCTGATGCGGAACAACCATGGCGGCGACACCGACCGGACCAAGAAGGGACTGGCCACGGCGACCGCCGACGTCGGGCCAATGTGAAGCAGGTGCTCGGAGAGAAGCAGCGGGCATCCCGGGGGAGAGAAGCAGCGGGTATCCCCGGCGAGGGCGGCAGCGCACACCGCACACCGCACACGAGCGGCAGCGCACCCGCATCACAAGCCGCAGCGCACACCCGCGTCACAAGCAGCAGCGGACATCTGCATCATGGGCTCATGGACATGACCGAGCTTGACGATCTTCCGTCGGCCGTCGGCGCCGGGCAGCTGCTGCCCCTCGCCGACGGCTGTCACGCGCGCAGCGCCCAGGCGCCCGGGCGGCTGCGGCCGGGACGAGCCGGTCTTGCGCATGAGCGGGACGCGTACGTGCGGTGCGTGCTCGACGGGGGCGGGACCCTGGCGGAGCGGCTCACCGCGCGGGGCCGCGATGTCATCGAGGGGGATCTCCGATGACGTACGACGGATCGCCCACACAGAGCGGCGAAGCCTCCCGCGTCCGCCACGCCCTGCCACCGATGCCGTTCGACGCCGTCCTCTCCGACCTCGACGGCGTGATCCGCTTCTACGACATGTCGGAGATGGAGCGAGCCGCCGGTCTCCCGCACGGCAGCACCGCCGAGATCGCCTTCGCGCCCGAGACCGATCAGCCGCTGATGCTCGGGCGCAGCGGCAAGGAGGAGTGGGTGGCGGCGATCGCGCGCGGCCTCGCGGACCGCGTGCCGTACGAGCGCGGGCACGCCCTTGGCACCGCACTCGCCGAGGCGAAGTTCTCGGCCGACGCCACCGTCGTCGACCTGCTCCGGCGGGCCCGCGCGCACCTGCATGTGGCACTCGTGACGAACGCTACCCCCTGGCTCGACGACGACCTGGCCCAGCTCGGCATCGCCGACCTCGCGCACACCGTGGTCAGCAGCGCGGGCGTCGGCATCGTCAAGCCGGACCGCCGGATCTACGAGATCGCCGTGGAGCGGGCAGGGGTCCCCGCCGAGCGCTGCCTGTTCGTGGACGACCGCAAGGAGAATGTGGACGCGGCGGTCGCCCTTGGCATGATCGGGCTCCACTACACGGGGCCCGACGACCTACAGGAGGCCCTGGCCCCGGTCCTCGACCGGGGCTGAGGCGCAAGCCCCGGCAGCCTCACCGAACGGTCCACCGCCCGCCGAGCATCAACTCCCGCCCCTCCAGCTCGTCGGCCTCGCGCCAGGCCTGGAGCCGCTGCGGGGTGATGCGGAAGTAGGTGTACGCGGTGGCGAGCTTGCGCGGGTCGAAGGCCGTCTTCTCGGCGAAGGCGTCACAGGCCTCGTGAGTCAACTCGCCCTCGCCCAGGGCGCGTACGGCCCCTTCGATGAGGACGAGGTCGCGGGTCGGCCCGACGCCGACCCGCGCCTTGCCGGTCGCCCGGAGATTGCGGCCGGTCACGCTCGCGTCCGGGGTGGCCACCAGCAGGCTCTCGCCGTCCCAGAGGAAGGACAGCGGGATCAGGTACGGGGTCCCGCTCGCGGCGTCGGCCGTCGCCACCCACGCGTCGATGTCGTCGGCGAGGCGGCGCAGGGTGTCCTGCTTGCGCTGTTCCGGCGCGCGGGGTCCTGTCGTCTCCGTGCTCATGCGCTCTGTCCCTCGTGGGTGCGGGCGGGGGTGCGGGCGGGGATGCGGGCGGCGGGTATGGCGTACAGATTCATTACTGTTCTCCTCCAAGTGCGCTGGAACACGCGTCACTTCTACGACGGATCACGACGGGGGAATGTGACAGATGGACGACAACGGAGCAGCGGTGGGCCGGAACAAGACAGCACTGGGCCGGAACGAGACAGCGGTGGGCCGGGACGATGTGCTGGCGGCCCGCTTCGAGGAGCACCGCCCGCATCTGAAGGCCGTCGCCTATCGCATGCTCGGCTCGCTCAGCGAGTCCGAAGACGCGGTCCAGGAGTCCTGGTTCCGGCTCAGCCGCTCCGACACCGGTGAGGTGGCGAATCTGGGGGGCTGGCTGACGACCGTCGTCGGCCGGATCTGTCTCGACATGCTGCGTACGCGGCAGTCGCGGCGCGAGGACTCCCTGTCGTTCTCGATGGACACGCATGTGCCGGACCCGGTGGTGAGCTGGGGAGACGTGGTCGACCCCGAGCAGGAGGTGCTGCTCGCCGACTCGGTCGGTCTCGCGCTCCTCGTCGTGCTTGAGGCGCTTGCGCCCGCCGAACGCCTCGCCTTCGTGCTGCACGACATGTTCGCCGTGCCCTTCGACGAGATCGCCCCCATCGTGGAGCGCACCCCGGCCGCGACCCGGCAGTTGGCGAGCAGGGCTCGCCGCCGGGTGCAGGGGTCGGCGCCCACGCCCGACAACGACCCCGCACGCCAGCGCGAGGTCGTCGGCGCCTTCCTCGCCGCCGCGCGGGGCGGCGACTTCGACGCGCTGCTCGAACTGCTCGACCCGGATGTGGTGCTGCGGGCCGACACCGGCGAACTGACCTCCGGGCTTTCGAAGTTGGTGCGTGGCGCGACCGTGGTGGCCGGGCAGGCGGCGATGTTCTCGAAGGGGGCGCCGACCACCGAGCTCGCGTTCATCAACGGCCGTATCGGCGCGGTCGGAGTGCCGGACGGCGAGGTCGTCTCGGTCATGGAGTTCACGATCTCGAACGGCAGGATCGTCGAGCTCAACATCCTCGTCGACCCCGCCCGCATGCGCGCCCTCGGCCTGCCTCCGTTCCGCGCCTGACGCGGGCTCCGCGCCTGACCCGGGCTCCGCGCCTGACCCGGGCTCCGCGCCTGACGCGGGCTCAGCGCCTGACACCCGCCACCTCCCGCAGATACTCCTTGCGGCAGAGCGGATTGCGGTCGGTGCGCGGCCGGTCCGGAGCCTCGCCCCGGACCGGCCTGTACCGCTCGAAGGCGGACTCCAGCTCTCCTTCGCCTCGCGTCAGCGAGGGCAGCAGCTGTTCGAGCTCGTGCACGCGGGCGGCGGGGATCTCGCCCTCGACGACGTACGAGGTGCCGTGCGCCCGCTGGGTGTGCGGCACCGCCCGCAGCCGTGAGAGCGCGGGCAGGAGTGCGCCGAACACGTCGTCCGGGACGCTGAGCCAGAAGTGGTGCAGCGGCTCGTGCACCTCGGTGCCCGCACGGCGCAGCGCGCTCAGCAGGACCAGCGGGGTCAGCTGCCGGAAGTCCCCGGCCGTGCTCGACATGCTCTTGTCGAAGGTGCCGTGCGCGTGGCTCTGGCGCGGCCAGTAACCGGAGTGCGTCATGGTGACGACACAGTCACTGACCTCCCACCCGTGGACCCCCTGGAGCAGCGTCTCCCGCACGGTCTCCTCGACGGCCCGGAAGAACGCGTACGGCATCGAACCGAGCTCGATCTCCAGGCGGAACTCCACGCCGGAATCCGGCGGTCCGGGGTCCACGCGCAGCCCGACGGTGGCCAGGAAGGGGTTGTCGTCCTTGTCGATGATTTCGTACGCGGACCCGCTTCCGGTCACGCGCTCCACGCAGATGGTGGTGGTCTCGCGGAACGCGACGGCAATGCCGTACTCATCGAGGAGAGTCGCCTGGATGACTTCCTTCTGGACCTCGCCGTACAGCGATACGTACACCTCCTGGCGGAGATCGTCCTGCCGCAGATTGATCAGCGGGTCCTGCTCGGCGAGCTGGGCGAGCGCGAGATGCAGCGCGCCTCTGTCACCGGGGCGGTCGGGGACGACGACGGTCTCCAGGGTGGGCGGCGAGAAGTGGTGACGGCCGGCCGCGCGCATTCTCCCGTCGGCGTCCGGGACGCCGATGACATCGCCGATCCGGATGTCGGCGAGCCCCCACAGCTTCCCGATCTGCCCCGCACCGACGCCCTCGCGGGAGACGGCGGACCCGCGGTCGAAGACGCTGACCGCGGTGACCTTGCCCTCGCGCCCGCCGCCGAACGGCAGCCGGTCCCGCGTGCGGACCGTCCCCGCGAACATCCGTACGTACGCGACTTTCTCCCCGGCGTCACCGCGCTCGACCTTGAAGACGGTGCCGGACACGGGATCGTCGGCGCGCGGGCCACCGTCCTCGGAGGGCAGCAACTCCCGGATGCCCGCCATGAGTTCGCCGACGCCCGCGCCGGTCGCGGCCGAGCCGAAGAACACCGGGTGGACCAGGGCCTGCGCGGTCTGCGTGCCGAGTTCGGCGCGCAGCCGGTGGTAGGAGAGGCCCGTCTCGTCCTCGACGTACGCGGAGAGAAGCGCGTCGTCGTGCGCGGCGAGTACGTCGACGAGGCGGGCGGTGAAGGCGGGGTCGCCGGCGGCGAAGGGCACGAAGGTCCCGTCGCGCCCGCCGAGGCCGCGGACCGTCCCCATGGGCACGATGTCAGAGGTCTCCGGGACAAGCCGCTCCGCGATGCCGCGCAACAGATCCTCGTGGCGCGCGCCGCGTCGGTCGATCTTGTTCACGAAGACGAGCGTGGGAATGCGCAGCCGCCGCAGCGTCCGCATGAGTACGCGGGTCTGGGCCTGGACGCCTTCGACCGCGGAAATGACGAGTACGGCGCCGTCGAGCACGCTCAGCACCCGTTCCACCTCGGCGATGAAGTCCGGGTGGCCGGGTGTGTCGATGAGATTGACGGTGACGTCGTCGACGGCGAAGGACACGACGGCGGATTTGATCGTGATTCCGCGCTGCCGTTCCAGGGCCAGTGAATCGGTCTGGGTGTTTCCCGCATCGACGCGACCGACCTCGTCGATGACCCCGGCGGCATGCAGAAGCCGCTCGGTCAGGCTGGTCTTACCGGCGTCAACATGCGCCAGGATCCCCAAATTCAGGGTGTTGGACGTGCTCGACGTATGCACTGAGTGTCATGTCCTCTGGGTTGATGGCAATTCCCTTCTGGTTGGACATGGACAAACGGCGCATTGCGTCTCCTTGACGGGTCGGGGCGTAGGGGTAGTGCAGCAGGGGGCGGTGGGGGGCGGCAACCGATTTTGGGGGCCGCCCGGGCAGGCCTTCTTGGTCTCCAAATGGTCTCCAAGTAATGGGCCGGGTCAGTGACCTGAGGAGATCTTCTCTTTAGGCCGCTTCTTCAGGTCGCTGAACTGGCCTTTTCTCGATTGATGGCGGCGGGCCGCGACGGGGGACTGGTGACGCAAGGACGCACGGAGGGGTCATGCAGGCCTACAGCGACACCCCGAACACCGCCACCACGTCCTCATGGCCCCCACGTCCTCACGGCCCCCGGCCCGCCACCAATGCGGCCACCGCCCGCAACCGCACGGCCTCCTGCGCCGACGGCGACAAATGCCGCGCGTCCCCCACCAGACCGCTCACACACCACAAACGACCCCGAACCCAAACCATTTCGGATCAAACAGCGTCGATGCGGTGCGTCGGTCGGCGAGTTCCGGAGCGTCAGTGGAATGCGGGACCGGTGATGGTCCCTCACCGTTGGATGGTCTCCTCCACGGCAGGTGGAAGTGGAGCCGCATTCCTACGGCATCGCCCGGACGCATTGGGCGGGCAGTAGAGATCGGAAACCGGATCATGGGCACCGAGCCAAGCCCGATCCGGAATCGATAGTTCCGATTCAAACCCTTCCAGCTCCGTTAGCGCATAAATGCGATTCACACCAGAGTTCACGGGCTTAAATTTCAGCGCTATCTGCGAATGTTGGGCGGCGTGAAAGTGCGCCACCTCCGATCGCGGCGCCAGTGTGACGTTCATCACGTAGGTAAAGACTTGATTTGCTAAGGGTAAAGAACCTTATTGTTGATCTCGCGAGGCTAGGTATTTGACCAGCGCCAACTGACAGGGGGCACCACGCAATGTTCCGCGCATTGCGTGGCAAGTGGGGAATCGTCGAGTGCTGCTTGCATCTACATTTCCTGTTTCGCGGATTCTGCACGTTCTCGCACGCCCTGCCGGCCGGCGCAAAAACTGCAATAGGGAGTGAATCGTGGCGGAGATCGCAGAATTCATGAACACCCAACAGTTGGGTTCGATAGAGCAGGGCTACCGGGACGAATCCCCGGAGCCGGTCCTGGCTACGCCCGCCGCCGTGGCCACCACCTGGTACGTCGGTGGCGCCGTGGCCGGTGCCGCAGTCGTGGCCGGTGCGTACGTCGCCGGCAGCCGTAACGGCTGATCAACTAAAACGGGAGAATGTAATGAGCAGAATTGTCGAAAGTGTCGTCGCCGTCACGCCGGAGCAGCTGACGGACGGGGTACCGGGTGAGTTCGCAGCCATGGCACCCGTCCAGGCCACCCCGACCCTGGTCGCCTTCGGTGCGGGCTTCGCCGGAGGCGCCGGCGCCTCATGGGTCTGCGTTCAGGCGTACGAGGCCGGGCTCAACGACTGAGCCGGCCGTCTGGCTGAGCTTCACTGCTATCAGGAGCTTTGTGGGCTTCTGAGCGGATCTTCCGAAAGCTGAATCCGGAAGCAGGCAGCGCTGTCGGGCCGCGCCGGAACCGCGGCCCGAC
>NZ_JBHTSF010000091.1:0-37380 GCF_042795295.1 Streptomyces sp. NPDC056486 | reverse complement strand
CCCGGTACCGGGTTCCCGCCCCTCCATCTGTTTCTCGACGCACCCCTCGCACCGCTTCGCGGGCTTCGGAGTGCTGCGCCGGACTCCGTCCGTCGGGCCTCGGGCACCCCGCGAGGTATCACCTCGGGGAGAGGGCCCCACTCGCGGTTTACGGCTCGAACTTGTAGCCCAGGCCCCGCACCGTCACCAGGTAGCGCGGGGCCCCCGGGTCCGGCTCGATCTTGGCGCGGAGGCGCTTGACGTGGACGTCGAGGGTCTTGGTGTCACCCACGTAGTCCGCGCCCCAGACGCGGTCGATGAGCTGCATGCGGGTCAGGACGCGGCCCGCGTTGCGCAGGAGCATCTCCAGGAGGTCGAACTCCTTGAGGGGCAGATCGACCTTGGAGCCGGAGACGGTGACCACGTGGCGGTCCACGTCCATGCGGACCGGGCCCGCCTCCAGGGCCTGCGGGGCGACCTCCTCGGGCTCGCCGCGGCGACGCAGGACCGCGCGGATGCGGGCCACCAGTTCGCGCGACGAGAAGGGCTTGGTGACGTAGTCATCGGCTCCTATTTCCAGGCCGACCACCTTGTCGATCTCGCTGTCCTTGGCGGTGACCATGATCACCGGGACGTTGGAGTGGCTGCGCAGCTGGCGGCAGACCTCCGTGCCGGGCAGGCCCGGCAGCATCAGGTCGAGCAGGACGAGGTCGGCGCCGTTGCGCTCGAACTCGTCGAGTCCGTCCGGGCCGGTGGCCGCGATGGCGACCTCGAAGCCCTCTTTGCGGAGCATGTAGGACAGAGCGTCGCTGAAGGATTCCTCGTCCTCGACGACGAGCACTCGGGTCACGGAAGGACCTCCGGGGCAGGAATGGGTTCGTACGCAGTGGTCTCGTCGGGCCGTGCGGTGCCGGCTTCGCTGCCGTCTCCGCCGTGACCGGATCCGCGGTCGCGGTTCGCGGCTGCTTCGGGCAGCCGCAGGGTGAAGGTGGAGCCCTGTCCCTCGGAGCTCCACACGGTGACCTCCCCGCCGTGCGAGGCGGCCACGTGTTTGACGATGGCGAGGCCTAGGCCGGTGCCGCCGGTGGCCCGGGAACGGGCCGGGTCCACTCGGTAGAAGCGCTCGAATATGCGCTCCTTGTCCTTGTCGGAGATGCCGATCCCCTGATCGGTGACGGCCACCTCGATGAGGTCTCCGCCCGGCGCGGTGACCCGGCGGGCGGCGATGCCGACGCGGGTGCGTGCGGGCGAGTAGTTGACGGCGTTCTCGACGAGATTGCCGAGTGCCGCGGCGAGCTGGCCGCGGTTGCCCCATATCCGCAGGTCGGCGGTGCCGCCCGCGGCCATGGTGATCTGCTTGTGGGAGGCCTGGTGACGGCTGCGGTCGATCGCTTCCGCCACCAGCTCATCGACACGGACG
Source organism: Streptomyces sp. NPDC056486 (assembly GCF_042795295.1). NCBI lineage: Bacteria > Bacillati > Actinomycetota > Actinomycetes > Kitasatosporales > Streptomycetaceae > Streptomyces > Streptomyces sp. NPDC056486. Next base: position 35,981 of record NZ_JBHTSF010000091.1, on the reverse strand, counting down.
GGTTCGGCGTCCTCCAGGGGGTCGTCGTTCTGGACCCGGGAGAGGTCGATGAGCTCCTGGACGAGGCTGGTCAGGCGGGTCGCCTCGATCTGCATGCGGCCCGCGAAGCGTTCGACGGCCTCGGGGTCGTCCGACGCGTCCATGACGGCCTCGGAGAGGAGGGAGAGTGCGCCTACCGGGGTCTTGAGCTCATGGCTCACGTTCGCCACGAAGTCGCGTCGTACGGCTTCGATGCGGCGGGCCTCGGTGAGGTCCTCCACGAGGAGCATGACCAGGCGGGAGCCGAGGGGGGCCACGCGTGCGGAGACGGCGAGGGCCTCGCCCCGGCCGGTGCCGCGGCGAGGCAGGTCCAGCTCGACCTGGCGTATCTCGCCGTCGCGGCGGGTGTCGCGCGCCATCTGGAGCATGGGCTCGACGGCGAGCTTGCCGCCGCGGACAAGGCCCAGGGCGTACGCCGCCGAGCTGGCCTTCACCACGCTGTCCGCCTCGTCGAGGACGACGGCGGACGAGCGGAGCACGGAGAGAACCGTGTCGACGCCCGGCGGCAGTACGGGGTCTGTGTGCAGGGAGGTCCGGGTGGGGCGTTTCAGGTCGCGCTCGCTCCAGCGGAACGCCAGCATGGCGATGACACCGGTGCACACCCCGGCGATCGCTGCCGCTGCGGCGACCGCCGCGTTCACGTCCATGCCACCAGGTTATGCGCCGGATGAGCACCTGCCCCAGCCATCCGGGTGCCGCCTCGAACACTCGTCGCCCAGAGTTCACCGAGGAGACGGTGTTGGTTCACTTCGGCCGAACGGGTTACTCCGGTCCGCGCCGGGGCGGCTCCTGGGCGCGCGCCGCACGTCGCCCACAGTTCACCTCGGTGACAGGGGCGGTTCATTCGGGATGTCGGAAACGGACGCGTCCGACCCGCACCGTGGGAGCGTGGGGGTCAGCCCCCGGGTCGTACTAGAGAGGGACATCCACATGCGGGACGCGTACCACGAGGAACTTGACTCGATCGGCGAGGGCCTGGTCGAGATGGCCCGTCTGGTCGGGTCCGCGATCGGGCGCGCCACGACGGCCATGCTCGACGCCGATCTGAAGCTGGCGGAGAGCGTGATCGCCGCCGACCAGAGGGTCGACGATCTGCAGCATGAGCTGGAGGCGCGCGCGATAGCCCTTCTGGCGCGGCAGCAGCCGGTCGCCACGGACCTGCGCATCGTCGTCACCTCGCTGCGGATGAGCGCCGACCTCGAGCGCTCGGGCGACCTCGCCCAGCACGTCGGCAAGCTGGCCCGGCTGCGCTTCCCGGCGTCGGCCGTTCCGCACGACCTGCACGCGACGATCCTGGAGATGGGGCAGCTCGCGCAGCGGCTCATGGCCAAGGCGGCGGAGGTCATCATCACGAAGGACGTCGACCTGGCGTTGCAGCTGGAGCAGGACGACGACGAGATGGACCTTCTGCACCGCACGCTCTTCCAGCACCTGATGGACGACCGCTGGAAGCACGGCATCGAGACGGCCGTGGACGTGACGCTCCTCGGCCGCTACTACGAGCGCTTCGCCGACCATGCGGTGTCGGTGGCGAAGAGGGTCGTCTACCTGGTCACCGGCGAGCACGCGGACGAGATCCAGCCCACGGGAACTCCCGTGGAAGGCGCCTGAGCCTGCCTTACGGTCGGCCATCACGCGCAAGGGGTGTGCCCCGCACCGATGTCGATCGTGCGGGGCACACCCCTTTGCTCTGCTCCGGGTTCCTCAGCTTCAGTTTCAGCCGCAGCCGCCGCACTGGCACGGTCCGCCCGACTGACAGCCGCAGGCGCAGCCCGAGCCGCAGCCGCAGGCGCCGAGGAGTACGAGCGCGGGCAGGCCTGGTGTATCGGCGGGCTGCTCGGGGACGGGTTCGGTCATCGGGGACTCAGCCATGGGTCTCCTCCTCGAAGGCGTACTGCGAAGGCGTACGGCGATGGCGTACTGCCTGGTGCCCGTTCCATGCCCACCGGGGAGGGGCGCACCAACAGCGCACACGCGCGTTCGGCGGGCCCGTCGCTCCGGAACACCACTCACGAGGCCCTGGATCACCACGCACCGAACTCCTCCCGCAACCAAGGAAGTTCACCCACGAAACTCCCTGCGCAACCTTCACAGAAATGCCTTACTGTGAGGTCGCTGTGCAGGGGTACCAAGTCCCAGGTCGCTGACCTGGGTTCTTCTTATGTGGGGGGTCACATACCGTGCGTACGCACACCATCTCGACCGCGACAGCGCTCGCGGTCCTCTTCAGTTCCGCGGCCCTGGTCGCGACGGCGTCCGGCCAGGCAGCGGCGGACTCTTCGAAGCTTCTGAACGTGAAGTCGGCGGGTGACGTGCTCGTCGACGGGGACCACCAGCGCGTCTACGTGTCCGACCCGAGAGGCGGCAAGATCGTCGTCACGGACTACACGGGCGCCGTGCAGGCCACCTTGGACGGGCTGCCGGACGTCGACGGCCTGGCGCTCTCGCCCGACTCCGACCATGTGTACGCGGCGGTCGCCGGGCTCAACCGGATCGTCTCCGTGGACACGTCCTCGTACACCCAGGCCGCGAGCTACAAGCTCGACGGCGCCGAGAAGCCGCGCACGCTGGCCCTTGCGAGCGGCAAGCTGTGGTTCGGCTACGGGGGCGGCATCGGCTCGCTCGACTTCTCCGGTGACGAGCCCGTCGTCGCGCTCGACCAGGACGGCGGCGCGAGCTTCTACGGCGCGCCCGAGCTCGGCTCCGACCCCGACTCGGGGATCCTGGTCGCAGGTGAGAAGGAGACCAGCGACGACACCCTGACCGTGTACGACGTCTCGGGGGCGAAGCCGGAGCTGAGAGTCACCAAGTCGGTGGAGGGCGGCTTCTTCGACGACATCGCGGTCTCCCCCGACGGGACCCAGATCGTCACGGCGAGCGGCGCCCCGTACTACCACCCGGTGTACTCCACGGAGGACCTGTCGCCGCTGGGGCGTTACGACTCGGGCGACTACGGCTCCGCCGTGGACATCGCCCCGGACGGCACCGTGGCGGCGGGCACCTTCTCCTGGTACGGGCCCGACGTGCACATCTACCAGCAGGGCAAGTGGTCCAAGGTCCGGGAGTACGAGTTCCCGAACACCAGCGGCAACAGCGGCGGCGACACGCTGGCCGAGGGCGGGCTCGCCTGGGCGCCGGACGGCAGCCGGCTCTTCGCGGTCTCCGACAACGGCGAGGGCGCCTTCTCGCTGCGGGTCCTGACCGAGCCGGGCAAGTCCCTGCCCACGCTGACGGTGAGCGCGCCCACGACGGCGCCCCGCGACAAGTCCCTCACCGTCACCGGCCAGATCACCGACACGGAGACGTCGTTGCCCGCCGGGACCGAACTGTCCGTCACGCGTACGGACATCGAGTCCCCCGGCGGCAAGAAGCTGCCCGCGGTGAAGACCGACGCGGACGGTTCCTTCTCGCTCACCGACACCCCGCCCGCGGGCGGCAAGGTGAAGTACACGGTCGCGTACGCGGGCGACGCCACGCACGCCACGGCCTCCGGGTCGAGCACGGTCGACGTCTCGCGGGCCGCGACCGAGCTGACCCTGGACAAGAACGGCGACGTCTACGGCTACGACGCCGACGTCTCCTTCACCGCGCACCTCGGCACCACGTACAAGAACCGCACGGTCGAGATCTGGGCCAACCCCTACGGCACCGACAAGCCCAACAAGCTCCTGAAGACCGGGAAGGTCAACTCCAGCGGCAACATCTCCGCCACCGTCGACATGAAGCGCGACACGAAGGTCACCGCGGTCTTCTCCGGTGACGCCCGTTACGCGCCCACGAAGGCCACGTCCACGGCGTACGCCAAGGTCAAGGTCTCCACGGCCGTCTCCAAGCACTACAAGACGGAAAAGATCGGCTCCACGAACTACTACTGGTTCCACAAGAACACCGACCAGGTCTTCACGACGTCGATGACGTACTACAAGGGCCGCAAGCAGCGCTTCGAGCTCCAGGAGTACGCGAACGGCGCGTGGCGGTCCGGGGGCGACGCCGAGTACTTCAAGCTGAACGCGGACGGCACCTCCGTCGTCACCCTGGAGGCTCCGGGCCAGTCGGGCATCCGGGCCAGGGTGCGCTCCGCGTACATCAACGCGACGTCGGGCGACAACGTGAACACGACGACGTACGGGAGCTGGAAGTACCTGAACTTCACCAGCTAGCGGCGGGCCGGTCTCTTACATGGAGGCGGTGGTGGTCACCGCGGGAGTCGGTTCCGCGGGAGTGGGCCCCGCAGGGCCGACCACCACCTCCGTCTCCGTCTCCATCTCCGCCTCCGCCTCCTCGGCCGGAAGCCCCCTCATCAGCGACCAGTAGCCGAGCGCGGCGACCGTCCCGATGACCGCGCAGGTGCCCCAGAGCCACTGGGCCCCGAAGCGGTCGATGACGAAGCCGGACATCAGCGGGGCGACGAGCGCGGCGACGGCCCACGACAGGGTGTACATGCCTTGGTAGCGCCCCCTGCCGTGGGTCGGCGAGAGCCGTACGACGAGGCCGGTCTGCGTAGGGGCGTTGACGATCTCGGCGAGGGTCCAGACGCACACGGTGAGGGCGAAGACGCCGATGGACCCGGCGAACGCGGTGAGTCCGAAGCCGTAGCCGGCGAGCAGCGCGGAGACGATCAACAGCCGCTGCGGGTCGCGGTGTTCGATGAAGCGCGTGACAGGAATCTGAAGAACGACGATGAGTACGCCATTGACGGCGATGGCCATTCCATAGTCGGCGGGCGTGAACCCGGCCTCGCCCATCGCGACGGGCAGCCCCACGGCGCCCTGCTGGAAGATCACCGCAATGAGGAAAGACAGTCCGACGACGCCCATGAAGCGCCCGTCGCGCAGGACGGTACCCAGGCCGACGTCCGGTTCCGACGCCTTCTCCAGGGCGGTCCGCACGGGCCGCGACTCCGGCAGCTTCGCGAAGACGACGATGGCGCAGACCATGGTCATCACGGCTTCGATGAGGAACCCGGCGAGGTAGCTGAACTCGGCGATGAAACCTGCGCCGGCGGCCGAGATCGCGAACCCGAGGTTGATCGCCCAGTAGTTGAGCGAGAAGGCCCGCACCCGGTCCTCGGGGCGGACGATGTCGGCCATCATCGCCTGGACGGCGGGCCGGGACGCGTTGCTCGCCATGCCGACGAGGAAGGCGACGGCCGCGATGGCCAGGGGGTCCTTCATGAAGCCGAGGAGGGCGACGGAGAGTGCGGTGGACGACTGGGCGATGAGGAGCGTGGGCCGCCGCCCGAGCCGGTCGGTCATGACGCCCGCGCCGATCGAGGAGACGACGCCGCCGAGGCCGTGCAGGGCGGCGACGAGACCGGCGTACGTCGCGGAGTAGCCGCGGTCGAGGGTCAGATAGAGCGCCATGAAGGTGGCGACGAAGGCACCGAGCCGGTTGACGAGGGTGCTGGTCCACAGCCACCAGAACTCGCGGGGAAGACCGGAGACGGACTCTCTGGCGGCGCGTCTCAGGGCAGCGAGCGGCATTGGTTTTCCCCCGTGGATGAGTCAGGTGCGACGTGCGGCGTGGCACATCACCATGTAAGCGTCACTAGCGACTAGCGCACATTACGACTTCGAGGGCGGCGAGAGCCAGCGGATTAGCAGAACCCGTCAATTGACGCCCCGCCCGCGGCCGCGCTGTCCGGGCTACGGGCGGACGCGCGGGGCACCTGGCGGTTCGATTACGCTCAGGGGCATGGCCGACGCACCGTACAAGCTGATCCTCCTCCGCCACGGCGAGAGCGAGTGGAACGAGAAGAACCTGTTCACCGGCTGGGTGGACGTCAACCTCACCGCGAAGGGCGAGAAGGAGGCGACGCGCGGCGGCGAGCTGCTCAAGGACGCCGGCCTGCTCCCCGACGTGGTCCACACGTCCCTCCAGAAGCGCGCGATCCGCACCGCGCAGCTCTCCCTGGAGTCCGCCGACCGCCTCTGGATCCCGGTCCACCGCAGCTGGCGCCTGAACGAGCGCCACTACGGGGCGCTCCAGGGCAAGGACAAGGCGCAGACGCTCGCCGAGTTCGGCGAGGAGCAGTTCATGCTCTGGCGCCGCTCGTACGACACCCCGCCGCCGGCGCTCGACCGCGACGCGGAGTACTCGCAGTTCGAGGACCCCCGTTACGCGACGCTCCCGCCGGAGCTGCGCCCGCAGACGGAGTGCCTCAAGGACGTCGTCGTCCGCATGCTCCCGTACTGGTTCGACGGCATCGTCCCCGACCTCCTGACCGGCAAGACGGTCCTGGTCGCGGCCCACGGCAACTCGCTGCGCGCCCTGGTCAAGCACCTGGACGGCGTCTCGGACGAGGACATCGCGGGCCTGAACATCCCGACGGGCATCCCGCTCGCCTACGAGCTGGACGCGGAGTTCAAGCCCGTGAAGCCGGGCGGGACTTACCTGGACCCGGACGCGGCGAAGGCGGCCATCGAGGCGGTCAAGAACCAGGGCAAGAAGAAGTAAGCAAGCCTACGCTTCAAGCCCCCTGCCTGCGGGTTATCCGCTGGTAGGGGGCTTGTTGCTGTTCAGGGTCAAGTTGCTGTTCAGGGTCAGGCTCCGATGAAGCTCACCGTTTCTGTCATGTCAGCCCGTCCGGTACGCAGCCGAGGCACGCCCTCCTTCTCGAATCCGACGGCGACGCCGCAGAACAGCACGAGCCCGTCATCGGCTCCGGCCATCTGGCTGACGGTCTTGCGGTACATCGTCCACATCACCTGAGGGCAGCTGTGCAGCCCTTCCGCCCTCAGGAGCAGCATGACCGTCTGCAAGTACATCCCCGCGTCCCCCCACTGCCCGGGTCCCATCGTCGGGTCGAGGTAGCAGAACAGGACGACCGGGGCGCCGAACGCCTCCGAGTTCAAGGCGGCGATCTTCGTGGGCCTGTCGGGATCGTCGCGCTCGATTCCCAGCGCTTCGTACCGCTGGGCGGCAGCGGCGGAGAAGCGGTCCACGTACGGAGCGGCCAGTCCGGCCGGGTACATCGGGTACTCCCGCTCATCACCCGGGTCTCCCGCCAGCGCCCTGGCCGTCGCACGTCTCTTCAGCTCGGCCAGGGGCTCGCCGGTCACGACATAGACGTGCCACGGCTGGAGGTTCCCGCTCGACGGGGCCCGCGTCGCCGCGGCCAGCACACGTTCGAGTACTTCTCTGGATACCGGCTCATCGCTGAACGCCCGTACAGCCCTGCGACTGTCCACGGCTTCATACACATCCACGTCTTCTCGTCCTCTCACTCCACGGCGGGCAGCGAAGACACGAGGATGATCGTCGCACCGGGCGACCGCACTTCACCCGTACGCGCGTACCCGGCGCCCCGCGACGAACAGCAGCGCGACGGCGGCGACCGCGAGGATGACGTGGCCGATCAGGTTGGCGGTGCCTGCGGAGCCGGTGTCGGGGGTCTGGCCGAAGCCGATCCACGTGTACGTCAGCGTGGCACCGGCGGCGAGGGCGAACACCTGCGGCAATCCCCAACCGGGCCTCCGCGACCAGGAGATGCCGAGAGCCAGAGCCGCGGCCGCGATGGCGAGAGCCGCCGCCACGCTCCACCAGTGCGTCTGGAGGACCAGCATGAAACCGCTGGTCAGCAGGAACGCTGCCGCGCCCGCGAGCAGGGGGCGGGGTGCTTCGCGGGCAGCGCGGCCGGGTACCGGCGGCCGGATCCTGAACGCGGCGACCACCAGCAGGACCACCACCGCCGCCGTACCGGCCAGGCGCGGCCAGGGGGCCATGAAGTGGCTTTCGTCGTAGCTGCCCCAGCCGGTGATCACGGCGCCGAGGGCGAAGAGCGCCGCGGTGACGGACAGCCCGATGCGGCCCAGCCACGGCTCCCGCGCCCGATCCGGGACCAGCGACTCCATGAGCGCGATCGGTACGGCGATGCTCCACACGGCGTGCACGGCAAGCACCGAGAGCAGTCCGTAGGCGCCGATGCCCAGGAACGGCACGTGCGTCACCGAGACCATGTCGTAGTTGCCTGAGTAGTGCGCGTTGAACAGCATCTGGTCAAGGAGCCCCTCCTCCACCAGCGCGTACGCCGCCCCGAGGAGCAGGATCGAACCCCATCCCCGCCCTGCGCGCCGGACGACCTCGCGGATCAGCAGGCACCCGCCGCCGTACAGCAGTGCCTGCATCGGCAGCAGCCACAGCATGTCGATCGAGGTCGCGCCGAGCAGCAGCTCACCGACCACCGGCGACAGGAAGAACAGCCCTACGGCGGGCATCGCGTGTCTCATGCCAACCGACGCTACGGACGGTGTGATCGGCGGCGCGTCTGCCGAGTGGCTAGAAGCGGTTGTCCGAAAGCACTCCGAAAGCATGGAGTGGCGCGACGAAAGTCGAGGGCTGTCTGTCTGTCATTCGGGAGGCGGCGGGTCCCGGCGGGCGGAGTGTGTGAGTCGGTCGGCCAGGGCTTCGACCAGGCCGCGTAGCTCCTCCGGGCGTTCGATGATGAAGGGGCGGTCCAGCGAGGCGAGTACGGCGGGGAGCCAGTCGAGGCGGTCCACGCGCAGTTCGACGCTGGACCAACCGTCCGTGCTGTCCGGGGCGGGCAGTTCTTCGACGATCGCGACGCTGGGGGGTAGTCGCGTGTGGATGTGCTCGGCCGTCGCCTGGATGCGCAGGGTCACCTCGTGGCGGTACGGGGCTGTGGCGAGCCCGGTCAGAACGCGCTCGGCCGGGTCGAGGTCAGCGGGTGGTTCGAACGAGCCCGGCAGGGTCCGTACGTCCGTGATGCGGTCGAGGCGGAACGTCCGGTCCTCGCCGGTCGTGAGATCCGCGGCCGTCACGTACCACTTGCCCGAGTGAGCGACGAGTCCGTGCGGGTGCAGCGTGCGTTCGCTGCGGTCGCCGTTCGCGTTGGTGTACCGGATCGAGATCGGCCGGTGGTGGTTCACCGCGTCGGCGACCGGAAGCAGGACCCCCGTTTCCGGGGCGAATTCCGGGGCGCCCGCCTCGCCGGGCGGGGCCGTGAAGGCGAGGGACCGGAGCACGGCGTCGAGTCTGAGGCGCAGCCGCTCGGGCAGGACGCGCCGGATCTTTGCCGCCGCCGTCTCGCTCGCCGTACCCGTGGTGGTGGTCGTCAGGCCTTCTCGCTGCCCCGCGACCAGGCCGAGGAGCACGGCGAGCGCTTCGTCGTCGCTCAGCATGAGCGGCGGCATGCGAAAACCGCGGGTGAGCCGGTAGCCGCCGTAGCGGCCGCGTACCGATTCGACGGGCACGTCGAGGTCGACGAGGTGGCCGACATAGTGCCGCACCGTGCGTTCGTCGACGTCGAGCCGGTCGGCGAGTTCGGACGCGGTCCGGATGCCGCCCGACTGCAGGAGCTCCAGCAGGGTGAGCACGCGGGCGATGGGGCGAGGCATGTGCGGAAGTCTGCCGTATATACCGGGCGGGTTCCGCCCGGTATTGGTCATAGCCTCTGGTCAGAAGCACGGAACGTACGAGCTGAACGGCTTGAACGGCCTCAACGGCCTCAACGGCCGGAACCAACTGAACTACCTGAACTACCTGAACGACCTGAACGACCAGGAGTGGACCCCATGAATTTCGTCTCTGTTCGCATCATCACCGGCGACGTCGCCCGCCTCGTCTCCTTCTACGAGCGCGCCACCGGGGTAGCCGCCGGCTGGTCCAACGAGGACTTCGCCGAGCTCAGGGTCGGCTCGGCCACCCTCGCGATCGGCAGCACCCGCACGGTCCCGCTGTTCTCGCCCGGCTCGGCCCGCCCGGCCGACAACCACAGCGTCATCCTCGAGTTCCTGGTCGACGACGTGGACAGCGTGCACAAGAACCTGACCGGCTTCGTGGAGGACTTCGTCAATGAGCCCACCACGCTGCCCTGGGGCAACCGCTCGCTCCTGTTCCGCGACCCTGACGGCAACCTCGTCAACTTCTTCACGCCCGTCACACCGGCCGCCATCGAGAAGTTCAGCCGCTGAGGACCTCGAAGCCCAGGTGTTCGGCCAGGAAGCGTTCCGCCGCCGTGTAGAGGGCGATCACGTTCTCCGGGTTCTCGATGGCGTGGCCCTCGTCCTCCATGACGATGTAGTCGACCGGGACGTCTCGTGCGCGAAGGGCTTCGACGAGCTGGTCGGACTCGGCGAGGACGACGCGGGCGTCGTTGGCGCCGTGCACCACCATCAGCGGTGTGCGGATCTGGTCGACGCGGCTGATCGGGGAGCGGGCCAGCATGTCGGCCTCCTGCTCCGGGTCTGCCGGGTCACCGACGTACGTGAACCAGTTGTAGGCCAGCATCGGTTTGACGAAGTCGGGCTGGCTGCGCATGAAGTTGGCCAGGTCCGAGATGCCGACGACGTCGATGGCGGCGGCGAAGACGTCCGGGGTGAAGGTGACGCCGACCAGTGACGCGTAACCGCCGTAGGAGCCGCCCATGATCGCCACGCGCTCCGGGTCGGCGTACCCCTGGTCGACCGCCCACCGCACGCCGTCGATGAGGTCGTCGTGCATCTTGCCCGCGAACTCCCCGATGCCCGCCCGGGTGAAGGCCTTGCCGTAGCCGGTGGAGCCACGGAAGTTGACCTGTAGGACCGCACAGCCCCGGTTGGCGAAGAGCTGCGCGGCGGGGTGGTACCCCCAGCTGTCCCGGCTCCAGGGACCGCCGTGGACGAACAGCACGAGCGGCAGCCGGGACGGCTCGACACCGACAGGAAGCGTCAGGTGCGAGGGCAGAGTCAGACCGTCGCGGGAGGGGATCGACACCGGTCGCATCGGAGCGAGGGACTCTGGGTCGAGGTGCGGCTTCGCCCGGTGGAGCAGGCGGCTCTCGCCGGTGGTGTGGTCGTAGAAGAAGGTGACCCCGGGGTCGCGGTCGTGGGTGAAGCTGACCACCCATCGCTGTTCGCTCTCGTCGCAGGACACTCCGGCGAGATCACCGTCGGACAGCTTCTCCAGGTTCTTCAGTACGGCGGCGAAGTGCGGGTCAAGCGCGTGGATCACCTGCCGCTCCCCCAGATAACGGACTCCGAGCAGTTCACCTGTGCGCCGGCTGCGGATCAGCGGGGACGGCAGGGCGGGAAAGACCCGTGCGCGGGTGTCCAGGTCGTACTGCGGGTGGGAGTCGACCTCACGCTCCTCGCCGGTGGCCAGGTCGAGCCGGGCCAGGCGGAGGCGGTCGCTCCCGCGGTGCGAGCCCAGCCACACCCCGGCGCCGTCCGGCGTGACCTCCATGGGGTAGATCCCCAGCGGGGCGTCACCGCCCTCGAACCGCGCCACGGGGACCGGCACACCCGTCGCCCCGTCCCACCGGGACAGCTCGATGTCGCCCTCGGCCGTCGTCCCCACCGCGAACAGCTCGCGCTCGCTGTACAGCCACCCTTCGACATGGCCCCCGGGGCTCTGGGCGAGGGTCGTGAGGTCGCCGGTGGCGATGTCCAGTTCGACCAGGTCGAACTCGGCCCGGTCACGCAGGTTCAGCTGGGTGATCACCTTGCCGGGCCGCCCGGCAGGCAGGTCGAGGCCCATGGTCCGCACCCCGGGATACGGCGTGAGGTCCACCGCGGCGGCGTCCGGGTCCTCCAGGTCGACGCGGTAGAGGTGCACATTCTCGTCGCCGCCCTGGTCCCGGGTGTAGAGCAGCCATCGCGGGTCACGGGTCCAGTGGTAGCTCACCACTCCGCGGTCCTCGGCGGTCACGCACCGCGCGTCATCCGGCGCGTCGACGCTCTCGACCCATACGTTCATGCGGTTCTTCCACAGGGCCAGATACGCCAATTTCGTACCGTCCGGCGAGAGCGTGACCGTCGCGCGGGGCGGCGGCCCGAAGAACTCCTCGACGGAGATGGTCTTGCGCTGCGTCATGTCTGCCGTTCCTTCCCGTGGCGACTTTCTGTCACTTAATGACAGTGTCACTAAGTGACAGATGCTGCAAGCACCCACCCCCCCTCTGAACTTGAGCGAACTTGAGGGGTAGCCAGATGCGTCACTTAGTGACACGATGTCATCAAGTGATGCACCGGCATCGCCTCGCCCTCAGACGAATCGGGAGAAGTGACCACCATGGAGAGCAAGAGCTTCCTGGAGACGAAGTCCGACGCGCAGGCAGGACAGGCAGCGCCCGCGGCGCCCCCGCAGCGGCCTTCAGCCCTCGACCAGGCGGGCGGCACCAAGGGCGTCATCTACTCGGCGCTGCCCGCGCTGGCATTCGTCATCGCCCACAACTTCCTCGGGCTCACGGCGTCGATCGTCGCCGCCTTCGCCGTCGCCGTGGCCATCGGCGTGGCGCGGCTGGTGGGCGGGGAGTCGGTGCAGCCCGCGATCGGCGGCGTGTTCGGCGTCGCGGTGGCCGCCGGGGTCGTCTGGTTCACCGGCTCCGCCAAGGACTACTTCCTCATCGGCATCTGGGCCAGCCTGGCCGGCGCGATCCTCTTCCTCGCCTCGGTGCTGGTGCGGTGGCCGCTGGCAGGCGTGATCTGGAACGTGGCCACCGGCAAGGGCAACGTCTGGCGCGCGGACAAGCGCTCGCGGCTCTACTACGACATCGCCACCCTAGCCCTGACCGCCGTCTTCGGCGCCCGGTTCGCCGTCCAGCAGTACTTCTACGCCACCGACCAGGTCGGCTCGCTTGGCGCCGCAAAGATCGCCATGGGCTTCCCGCTGCTCGCCCTGGCCCTCCTCGTGGTCGCGTGGGCCGCCCGGTGCTCGAACAAGCGACTGGCCGCCATCGGCCTGCTGCCCGCCAAGGGCGCCTGAGCGCTCCCAGCCCGGCCTCCCCCGGTACGCACCCCGGTACGCACTGGCTGCGGACGTCACTTAATGTCAGTAAGACACTCACGGCAGGAACGCGAGCGGAGGCGGGACATGAAGGACCAGCGGCGCGACCGGCTGCGTCTGGAGATTTCCCGGGAGGCGGCACGCCTGTTCTGGGAACAGGGCGTGGACGCCACCAGCGGAGACCAGATCGCCGAGGCGGTGGGCCTGTCCACCCGCACCATCTGGCGCCACTTCCGCAGCAAGGAAAGCTGCGCCGAACCCATCGTGATGCAAGGCGTCGCATGGGAGATGCGCACGCTGCGCAACTGGCCCGCGAACCTCTCGCTCGAAGAGCACTTCACCGCGGAGGTGAGCCGGTTCGGCCGTGAGGCCGACCCCGTCGAGCACGCCGACAACGCGCTCGCGATGCGGATGATCCGCCTCGCCGATACCGAACCACCCCTCCGCACGGCCTGGTTGATGGCCTGTGACCAGGTGGAGCGCGAGATGGCCGAGATCATCGCGAAGCGTCTCGACCTCCCGGCCGACGACCTCCAGGTACGCCTGCACGCCGCAGCGGCCTCCGCCGCCTTCCGGGTCCTCAACGAGCACATCGGCGCGGCACTTCTCGACGGCGCCGACCCCGCACAGTTCGCCGACGCGCCCGAACGCCTGGCAGGCGTCGTCCGCAGGGCGACGGGAGGGGCTGTGGGGGACCCGGTCACCGACTGAGCCGACCGCCGCAAAGCCGCAAAGGTCTCAAGGTCTCAAGGCCTCAAAGGCGGATCACAATTTTCCCCCGCGTGTGCCCGCGCTCCGCGTCGGCATGGGCCTGTGCGATCTCTTCGAGGGCGTAGGTGCGCTCGATGCGCGGCGTGTAGCGGCCCTGCCCACCGAGCTCTGCCGCCGCAGCCAGGAGAGCGGAGTCGTTCGCGGCGTTCACCACGCGCACACCCAGGCGCTCCGCGTTGACGTGGTCGGCGACCGTGGACACACGGGCAGCATCGCCCACGATCGCAACGAGGTCGGCAAGGGACCCGGAGGCCGCAGTGTCGAGGGCGATGTCGACACCGTGCGGAGCGAGGACGGCGAGGCGCTCCGCGAGACCGGTGCCGTAGGTGGTGGGCACGGCGCCGAGAGAGGCGAGGAACTCGTGGTTGCGCTCGCTGGCCGTCCCGATCACGGTGGCACCCTGAGCCACCGCGATCTCGACTGCGGCACTGCCCACGCCTCCGGCGGCACCCTCGACGAGAAGGGTCCGCCCGTCAAGGGGACCGAGCGCGTTCAGCCCGCCCATCGCGGTCACGGACGCCAGGCCGGCGCCGGCTGACTCCTCGTCGCTCCACGTGGCGGGCGCGTGGGCCCAGGCCGAGAGCACGGCAAGCTCGGCTGTCGCGCCGGTGACACCGCCAAGACCGAAAACACGGTCGCCGATGCTCACCTCCCGCACCCCGTCACCGATCTCGTCGACCACACCGGCGGCATCGCGCCCGGGGATCGCAGGCAGCTCCAGGGGGAGCACCTCCCGCACCGCGCCTGCACGCACTTTCCAGTCGATGGGATTGACTCCGGCGGCCGCGACACGGATGCGGATCTCCCCGGGCCCGGGGTGCGGCTCGGGTACCTGCTCGATCACCAAGGTCTTTACGTCGCCGTACTCGTGGAAGCGGGCTGCGCGCATGAAGTCCTGCCTTCTACTTCTCCGAGGGGAGCCTGAACGGGCCCGCCGTAGGGTCGGTGCGCTCGGAAAAGATCGCGAGCGCCGATATCCGCTACGTTAGAACCTGACGTTGACGTCAGGTGCAAGTCTGACGCGCCAGTCGCACGAAGGAGGAGCGGTGGGGATGCGGATCGGAGAGGTCGCCGAGAAGGCGGGGGTGAGCGTCCGCGCGCTGCGCTATTACGAGGAACAGGAGCTGCTTCACGCCGACCGCAGTTCCGGCGGTCAGCGGCACTATCCCGACACCGCCGTCGGCCGGGTCAAGCTGATCCAGCAGCTCTATGCCGCGGGTCTGCCGAGCAGAACCGTCCGCGTGGTGCTGCCGTGCGTGGACTCGGGCGGCGCGCCCTCGGCGGCGCTCCTGGACCAACTGGCAGCCGAGCGCGTCGACGTCGACCGGCGCATCACCGACCTGCTCGAGGTGCGTGACCGGCTCGATGACGTGATCGCCATAGCGCTGGACCCTGACCACAGTTGCTCTCCCCCGGAGTAAGCCCTGCCCCCAAGAGGATCCGCCGTCAGGCGTCGGTCAGGGGTTGGTGCCCACATTCGAGAACCCCTGTGCGACGTCACTTACGGCGTCAACGATGCCGTGCCCGAAAGCGGTCGGAGCGATGAGCACCCCGAAGATCAGCACGACGGCCATGGTCATTCCCGTGTTGAGCCGACTCCGGGCCAGAGGTTTTCTCCGCCACAGGAAAAAGATGATGACGGCCAGCAGTACCGCGAGATCGATGGTCAGCACCACTTGGCAAGTCCCCCCCATCAAGCAAGAACGGCCAGTCCTCCTATGTAGCTCGAAGCGTGTGGTGCAGTCACGTAGCTATCCACGATTGGCGACATACCGCGCATCTTGGGCTGGATTGGCCTGTGCCAGGCGGGTATGCCGGGAAGCGGGGCGCGAGGGAGGCCCCCGGTGCGCGCGATCCGGGAGCGTCCCTCCCGTACTTACCTACTCGTTCAGTCGCAGCCCCCGGCTCTCCGCGACGCGAAGGGCGTCGTGCAGGGCCTCGGTCAGGCGCTGGGCGAGGAAGCGGAGTTCGTGCTCGGGGGTATCGGGGAGCGTTTCACGGGCGTACGTCAGGAGCTGACTGCTCATGCCTAGCTGGACGGACTCCATCGCGTCGGCGACCCGGGACACGGGGCCGGTGTCGTCGCCGATGAGGTAGCAGGGTTTGCCTTCCGGGCCTGACCAGGGCAGCAGGCGGGCGGGGCGGAGGAACTCCGGCTCCGGCATCTCCGACATCAGGCGACCTCCATGCCGTGGATCCAGTAGGGGCCGGGGACATCCAACCCCAGGGTGGCAAGCACCAGTTCGCGTCGGCGTCTGCGGTGTTCGTGGGCCGTGAGGTAGGGGCGTACGAGGGGGCTTGCCTCGCCTGCGAGGGGAGCGCGGTCAAGTCCGTAGGGGCTGCGATGGCTGGGGAGGGCGGGGGTCGCGAGGATCGGCGCGGGCCGCGTCACGCCGAGCGGCGTGCTGCTACCGCTGCGACGGTGCGTGCCGCGGGGTTGCAGCAGTAAGCACACCCACGCAGCGATGCGGTCGATAAGGTCGGTCACGTCGTCAGCTCCTTGTACTAGCTGGTGGCCATGCCCCGGGACGGATAGCGGCCGTCGCCGGGGTCTGTCATGCCTCCACGCTAGCGGGAGTGCGGCAGGTGTACTAGGTATGTCGCAGCTCGCACAGATGTCCCAGCATGCTCATCATGGTGTGGTGATGGAGTTCGTACCCGATATCCCCCGCTGGCGTCAGGTCGCCGAGGTCATCCGCCGCCGCATCGCGGACGGGACCTATCCGCCAAGGACGCGCGTCCCCTCCGTCGTCCAGATCACTTCCGAGTTCGGCATCGCCACGGCTACCGCGCAGAAGGTGCTTCAGGCGATGCGCGCGGAAGGGCTGACCTACACGGAGCCGGGCCTCGGCTCCTTCGTGGCCAGGCAGCCCGAGAAGCCCAGCCAGCAGGACGACGCGTAGGCGCAGCCGGATCTCGACCGAACACGCCCCGTCTGGCGCAGGTCGCGGCAGCAACCGTTACATCCCGGATCGCCGACGGCACCTACCCCGTAGGCGCGCGGGTGCCGTCCGCCGTCGAGCTGCCCTCCGAGTTCGGTATCGCCGCCTCGACAGCCCAGAAGGCCCTGACTCACCTCAAGGCAGAAGGCCTCCCCCACCTCAGCCCCGGCGCAGCCGGACCTCCCCCGCGTCAGCCCACCCTGCTCGCGCCCGGCGGCTGGCCCGTGACGCGTTTGAAGGCTCGGCTGAACGCGGCCTGCGAGGTGTAGCCGAGGCGTTGTGCCACGGACTGGATCGGCAGCGTGTCCTGGGCAATCCACTGACCGGCGAGGAGCATCCGCAGTTCCGTGGCATAGCGGAGGGGCGGCATGCCGATCGTGGTCTGGAACCGGTCCGCGAAGACGGACCGGGAGACATTGCATTCCGCTGCCAGCTCCGCCACGGTCCAGTGATGTCCGGGCTGCCGGTGCAGGGCCAGGATGGCGCAGGCCAGACGGGGGTCGCGCAACGCGGCCACGAGGCCGGAGGCACTGTCGCATCCGCACTCGATCCAGCCCCGCACGATCATGGCCGCCGCCACTTCGGCGAGACGGGCAAGGATGCCTGCGAAGCCCACGCGCCCGGAGCAGACTTCGCGCCTCATGGACGTGAGGATCGGCATGAGCCCGGGGTAACGCTCTCCCCCGGCGTCGACCAGCATGACGTCCGGCATCAGCTGGCTGATGCCCTGCATTCCGCCGAGGTCGAACTCCATGTAGCCGTTGAAGAAGATCGCGCTGGGATTCGGGTCGGTGCTCGGGCAGGTGTCCACGTCACAGACCGTGTCGCTGAGGGGAATGCCGGTGAAACTGTCCATGCCCAGGACCCGTACGTCCGGACCGGAGAGCAACTGGTGGGACTCGCCGTGGGGCATGAATATGGCGTTGCCCGCCGAGAGCTCATGGACGGTTCCGTCCGCGGTGCGCAGGACGGCGGAGCCGACGGCGAGGAAGTGGAAATAGGCGTGGCCGGGCTTGGCGTCGAAATTGAGGCCGAACCGGGGGCCGACATGGACGCGCCGGTACTGGACACCGCGCAGCCGCATGCTGGTCAGCAGTTCGCTGATGAGGTCGGACGACAGGGCGAACTGCCCTGAAGCCCCTCCACCAGCTCCTCCGCCAGCCCCTCCGCCCGGACTCTCGGTCAAAGATTGCAGACTTTCCGTCATAGCTCATCCTGAATATCGCGTGCAGCCTTGACTTGAACCTCTCATGCGATTCAGGAGAAGTAAAAGGTGAGCAGCGATATACGTGACACGGTGACCGACGCCAAGCCTGGCGAACCCCACGACAGGGCCTCGGTACCGCCCGAACCGGCCTCATCGTCCTGGGCGGCGGTGTTCTCCCTTGCGGTGGGTGTCTTCGGCCTGCTGACGGCGGAGTACCTGCCGACAAGCTTGTTGACTCCGATGGCCGCCGACCTGGGGATATCGGAAGCCGTGGCAGGGCAGGCGGTGACTGTCACGGCGGCAGCGGCGATGATTTCCGGGCTGTTGACGGCGACCCTGACCAGGAAGATCGACCGAAGGGTCGTACTGCTCGGCTTCACCGTCCTGATGATCGTGTCCAATCTGTTGGTGGCCGTATCCACCAACATGGTGATGCTGATGCTGATGCGGATCCTGCTGGGAGTCGCACTCGGCGGCTTCTGGAGCATGGCGGCGGCGGTGGCGATGCGCCTGGTGCCCGCGGCTCTGGTTCCACGTGCGATCTCGATCATCTTCAGTGGCATCGCGGTGGCGACCATCGTGGCGGTGCCGCTCGGCAGCTTCTTCGGTGATCTGTCCGGCTGGCGCAGCACTTTCGTGGCGGCGGCCGTACTCGGAGTGGTGACGCTGCTCTTCCAGCTGTTCACACTGCCCCGGATGGCGCCCCGTAGCGCGGCACGTCTCGGCACGTTGTGGGAGGTGCTGCGACGCCCCGGCTTCGGGGTGGGCATCGTAGGAATGCTGCTGGTTCACATCGGGCACTACGCGCTGTTCACCTACATCCGGCCGGCTCTGGAAAACGTGGTGAAGGTCGACGTCGACGAGCTGGCGCTGCTGCTGTTCGTCTTCGGAGTGGCGAACTTCGTGGGCACGCTGGCGGCCGGATGGCTTCTGCAGATCAGCCTGCGCCTGACATTGACGCTGACGCCGGCGCTGATGGGCGCTGCGGCACTGGGCCTGGCCCTGCTTCCCGCCGGGAAAGTCGGGTACGTGGCCCTGGTGGTCCTCTGGGGCCTGGCCTTCGGCGGCGTATCGGTGGCGTGGTCGAACTGGGCGACGCGCATGGTGCCCGACCAGGCGGAAAGCGCGGGCGGACTCGTGGTGGTGGGCGTTCAGTCCGCTATCGCCGGCGGGGCTGCCGCGGGCGGTGTGATGTTCGGTATCGGCGGCGCCGTCACCGTATTCACCATCTCCGGCGTCGTGTTGCTCGCCTCCGCGCTGCTGATCCTGCTGCGGGTCAAAGCGCCCCGACACCTCGCAAGGAGCTGATTCATCGGTCCCGAGTTTTCCCCGCGATCGCGGATACGTTGCCGTGACACCGGCGACCCGTCACCTATAAGAAATTCCCCATGACGACATGCACGACATGCACGACATGTGCAACATGCGCAACATGTGCGGCACGGGGCCCGAGGAGTAATTGATGAGCAAGATCGAACAGACCGTCGAGATCCCCCACCTGGGCGGGTCGACCGTCGGGTACACCTTCGCCGGGCCGTACGACCCCGCGCTCCCGACGCTGGTCCTGATCAACTCGTACACCACATCGGCCGAGCTGTACCGGCCGCAGTTCACCGACCCGGCGCTCGGGTCCGCGGCCAACCTGCTCGCGCTGGAGCCCTACGGGCACGGCCGCACGAGGGCCTCGTACCAGCACTTCACCTACTGGGACAGTGCGGTCGCGAACCTTCAGGCCCTCGAAGCCCTCGGGATCCGCGAGGCCTTCGTCCTGGGGACCTCGCAGGGCGGCTGGGTGGCGGCCCGCATGGCGCTGCTCGCCCCGGACGTCACCAAGGGCCTCATCCTGCTCGGCACGTCGATGGACTACGAGAGCCAGCGCAGCCGCGACCTGGGGTGCTGGGACGGGATCGGGTTCAACACGCCGTACATCGACGCTCTCGCCGAACCGGTCGGCGAGGACTGGGTCGTGCCGGACCAGTTCATGGACGACGTGTTCGACGCGGCCCTGGGCGGCGTCTCGGGCAAGGAACGCGAGTTCTGGCTCGCCACCTACCGTGCGAACTACGCCGGTGATGCCGGGCGCCACCGCCTGCGCGTCAGCACGGTGAACCTGCGCGACCGCGACGGGCTCCACGGCAGGATCGACGAGGTCCGCTCCCCTGTCCTGTGGTTGCACGGCACCTCGGACCAGGTGTACTCCGTGGCGAACGCCCAGGACGAGATCCGGATGTTCACCCATTCCCCCGAGGCGCGTCTGGAGGTCATCGAGGGCGGGCAGCACTTCCTGAGCGCGTCGAACCCCGCGGAGGTCGACTCCGCGGCGATCGACTTCGTGAAGCGCTGGGGATGAGTTGCCACCGAGGCGCCCGGACAGGCCTCGACGTCGGTCGAGTAAGACCTGCGGCCGGGTAGGAATCAGTGAGCGACTTCCCTCTGCGCCTCGTACAGATTCCGTGGCCGCACCGCGCCCGTGGTCCCGTAGAGCTCGATCCGGGAGTGCAGGTCTCCGGAGAAGTCCGGTACGTCGATCTGGTCGAACTCGCGGACCTCGTTGATGCCGACCGTCGCGCTGTACGGGGCCAGGCCGTCGATCTTCATCAGGCCTGCTCGCCCATTGGTGACGCGGATGTTCCAGTGGGTGAAGCGGGCGCCGAAGAGCGGGCCCGCGCTGGCGTCTCCGCCGTGGCGGCCGTTGTTGTCGACCGTGATGTCCGTGCGGACGTTCGCGAAGGGCATGCCCCTGTGGCTGTCGAACGTGCCCATCTCCATGACGCCTCGGGACCAGACGTTGTAGGAGGACAGGCCCTCCACGTTGATGCCGTGGAGCTGGGTGCCTGAGGGTGCGGGGACCGTACGTTCGTCGATCCTGAAGTCCTCTATGAGGTTGTCGTGCGAGCCTTCCCGGCAGAAATACGGGTGGTGCGCGCCCCTGCCCGTCACCCGTGTGCGGCGCAGCGTGCAGGCCGACGCGCTCACCAGGCCGAAGCCGTTGTCGACGTGGCGGACCACGATGTCGTCCGCCCAGCAGTCGTACGCGCACTGGAACGTGACCCCGTTGTAGCCCTTGTCCAGGAGGTGCGGGGATTGCGGGGTCTCCACCGCTTCCAGCGTCAGGGCCTCAACTCCCGCCCCCGTCAGCGCCTTTACGTGCGTCGTCAGGCGTGGGTCCCACTCCTCTCGTACGTCCAAGGGGAGCGGGCGTTCCAGGGTGACGGTGCTCTTCTTTACTGAAGTGATCCGTACCGGCCACTCGTACGGCACGTATGACGTCAGTTTTGTTTTGTCGTCCCATACATACGACGCCGAGCCCTCTCCCCCGCCCGCCATGTGCTCCAGGAGCGTGTGGGCCGCGTCGTCCGCCAGGCGCAGGAGCACCAGGTCGCCCTTGTGGAGGCGGGAGGTGTCCGTGACCCTCAGGGTGCGGTCGCCTCGCCTCGCGGGGGCGACGGTGCTCAACGTCTGCCACTCGTCGCGCTTGTTGCCCGTCCAGCCCTCGAAGGGCCACGCCTTCGCCTTGACGGCCGTCGTCAGCGACTCCCAACGGGTCTCCGCGCAGAGCCAGATGAGGCCTCCCGCCCAGGACCAGCTCGACTTGTCCCCGCCGTAGCGCGAGCCGTACGGGCCGATCAGTTCCGTGAGGTTCTTCGTCGCGTGGAGGGTGGTGCGGGAGCTGCCCGCACCCCGGAGGACCACGTTGTCGTGGGCGATGCGGATGATGCCGTCGATGCGGTACTTGCCGGGCGGAACGACGACCGTGCCGCCGCCTCTCCTTCCCGCGTCGGCCAGCGCCCGGTTGATCGCGGGGGCCGCGTCAGACGTGCCGTCCGGCCTGGCTCCGTAGTCCCTTACGTTCGCGACCACTTTGGGGCGAGGGAGGTTGCGGGTGCCGGAGCGGGCGCCCGCGCGGGCTATGTAGGGGATTTGGGGGTGCGTGTACGGGGTGGCCTTGAACTCCCGCCAGAGGGTGGGGGTTTCGCCGGTCGCCGCCGATGCCGTTCCCCCGGCCGCGCCGGTCGCGGCAACCGCCGCCACGGCCACCGCCCCGCCGAGTACGCCACGCCTACTGGGGTGCATCTTGTCCATGCCCATACCCGCCGCCCCCTTATCCATGGATGTGAACACCATTCATGTCTGCGATGGGCGTGAGCATGCCACGGCGGCCTCGTACGGGGAAGATGCCGTGCTGCCCGCCTACGAAGTCGGAGCGGGGGCCGCGGCGACCCGCTCGTACGTCGATATTCGGCGGGCCGGACGCGGCGGCGGCCACGATGCGGCCCGGTGATCTGCGCGCCGGCCTGAGCGCGATCGGCCGCCAGTACACGGACCTGATCGGCCGGCCCGCGATGGCGGCCCTCTTCCGCATCGTCATCGCCGAACTGCCGCGCTTCCCGGAACTGGGACGGGCCCAGTTCGAGCTGGGCAAGCTGCCCTACTTCATCTCCGTCCAGCACATGCTGCTCGCCGACTGGAGTCCCGCACCTGCCGACGTCGGCCACGCCGTCGACGACGCGGTCACGACGATGCTTGCTCGCTACGGCCTCAGCGCCAACGACCCGCAGCAGCCCTGAGGGCTCCGGCCCCGCTGCGGGTGCGGAGTCTCAATAGCTGCACTTGCCAGTAACTCCCGAGTTTCCCGTCGGCGATTCGTGAGGAACGCCAATACATTAAGAGCCATGTGCGCCGATATCAGTCCTTTTCGGATCGAGATTCCGCAGACGGATCTCGATGATCTTCATGACCGTCTGGCCCGGACCCGGTCCCCGTATCCGATCCGCGGCGCCGGAGCAGAGTGGGATCACGGCATTCCGGCGGACTACCTCCAGGAGCTGGCCGGCTACTGGACGGACGGGTTCGACTGGCGGGCCCACGAGGCCAGGTTGAACAGATACCCACACTTCCTGACGGAGATCGACGGGCAGACCATCCACTTCTTGCATATCCGTTCGCCGGAGCCGAACGCCACGCCGCTGCTGCTGAATCACAGCTACCCGACCTCGTTCGTGGAGTTCCTGGAGGCGAGCGGGCCGCTGACGGATCCCCGCGCGCACGGCGGGGACCCGGCCGATGCGTTCCACGTTGTCGTTCCCTCGCTGCCCGGCTTTGCCTTCTCCAGCCCGCTCTCCGCGCGCGGCTGGAACCTGGAGCGCACCGCCCTGGCCTTCGGCGAGCTGATGACCCGGTTGGGCTATGAGCGCTTCGGGGTGGAGGGCGGCGATCTCGGTGCCGGTGTGACGGGCCGGGTGGCGATGCTGATGCCGGAGCGGGTGATCGGTGCGCACACCCATGGCGACCGGCTCCAGCTGGGTATGGCCGGTGAGGATCTGCCGGTGCCGGACGGACTGAGCCCGGACGAACGCACCGCGCTTGAGGAGGCCCAGCACCGGTGGTCGCAGATGAAGGGCTACAAGGTGCTGCACATGACGGCACCCAACGCCTTGTCCGCGGGACTCACGGACTCGCCGGTCCTGCAGTTGGCGTGGATCGCGGAGAAGTTCGTGCAGTGGGCCAACCCTGCGACGCCGATCAGCCGCGAGAACGTGCTGATCACCGCGAGCCTCTACTGGTTCACCCGCACGGGGCCCGCGGCCGGCGACTTCTACTGGGAGCTGGCCCATGCCGACAACCCGGGCTGGGGCAGTCCTTCGGGTGTGCCCATGGCCTCCTCGCTGTTCTACAGCGACCCGCTGGTCCGCAAGGTCCTCGGCCCCGGCGAGGACAGTCCGATGTTCTTCCGGGAGCACACCGAGGGCGGGCACTTCCCCGCGTTCGAGGTCCCCGACCTGTTCGTCGACGACATCCGGGCCTTCTTCAGGACCCTCCGCGACTAACTCGGAGTGCGTCACAGCTCTCCGGCCCGCTGCCTGCCCACCTGGACAGGCCGCGGGCCTTTAGGGTGCGTTCACCATGACCAAGATCCGTCCGAAGATCAGCGATCAGCAGCGTCGCGCCATGCTGGTGCGCCGGCACCTGCTCACCCCGCCTGCGCGTGCGACGTCGGTGGAGCAGGTCGCCGAGACGCTGGTGGGTCTGCACGCCACTGAACCAGCGACGGTATTCCTCTCCGTGGCCGCACGGATGAACGGCGCGACGCCGCAAGTGGTGGAGCGGGCCTTGTATGAGGAGCGGAGCCTCGTGCGGATGCTGTGCATGCGCCGCACCGTGTTCGTGGTGCCCAAGGAGCTTGCCCCGGTGGTGGAGGCGTCTGCCGCCCGCGCGGTCGCGGCACGTGAACGCGCCGCTCTGGCCAAGGTGCTGGCCGATCAGCTCGGGCGCGACACGAGATGGCTGGCAGACGTCGAGAGTGCGGTCGCCGCGGCCCTAGAGGGTCTTGGTGAGGCCGACGCCACCCAGATCGCCGACGCCGTGCCCCTGCTCAAGGAGCAGATCACCATCTCGCCGGGCAAGCCGTACGAGACCCGGCCCCGGATCAGCAACAAAGTCCTCACCGTGATGGCCGCCGAGGGCCGCATTCGCCGCAGCCGCCCTCAGGGATCCTGGACCTCGGCGAAGTTCCGGTGGACCTTGGCCGAACCCCACCCGCAGCTGCCGGCCGAGCAGGCCAGAGCCGAGCTCGCCCGACGCTATCTCGCGGCCTTCGGTCCGGTCACCCTCGACGACCTCAAGTGGTGGACCGGCTGGAACCTCACCCATGCTCGCACCGCCCTAGCCCGCACCGGTGCCTTCGAGGTCGGCCTCGAAGGCACCACCGGATACGTTCTGCCCGACGATCCGGTGCTCGACCCGAATGGGCGCGACGACACCGGCTTGGCGGTCAATCTGCTGCCCACGCTGGATCCCACGGCAATGGGCTGGCGGGACCGCGACTGGTATCTCGAACCCTCGCACGTGCCGGAACTCTTCGACCGCAACGGCAACATCTGCCCGACCGTGTGGGCGGGCGGACGCATCATCGGCGGCTGGAGGCAACGCGATGACGGGACGATCGTCACGGAACTCCTCACACCCCGAGCAGAGCGCCGGGTGCACACGGCCATCGCGGCCGAGGCCGACCGGCTCACAGAGTTTCTCGGCGACGTCCGTGTCCGCCCCCACGTGCGCACGCCCCTCATGGACCGCCTGAACGCGTAGTCTCACGCGCCATCTTGGCCGACAGCGTGACTTCAGCCTTGGACGCGGACCTTGCGCAAGTTGTGATAGCCGGGTGTACCAGTATGGGTTCAGCTCTGCGGCTGGGTCAGGTGGGTGAACGCGTCCAGGTTCCGCGTGGACTCGCCGCGCGACACCCGCCACGCGTACTCCTTGCGGATCGCCGACGCGAAACCCAGCTCCAGGAGCGTGTTGAAGGAGCCGTCCGCGTTCTCAAGGACCGAGCCGAGCAGGCGGTCGAGCTCGTCCGGGGTGATCGCCGAGAGCGGGAGCTTGGCGGTGAGATAGATGTCGCCGAGGGAGTCGATCGCGTAACTGACGCCGTACAGGCGCAGGTTGCGCTCAAGGAGCCAGCGGTGGACCGCGGAGTCGTTCTCGTCGGGGTGGCGGATCACGAACGCCGTCAGCGACAGGGCGTGCTTGCCGACCTTGAGGGAGAGCGTCGTCGACAGCTTGCGGGTGCCTGGGAGCGTCACCACGTAGGAACCGCTCTCAGGGCTCTCCCACTTCAGCTCCGCGTCGTCCAGCGTCCGCTCGATGATCGCGGTCGGCGCGGTGTCAGCCTGATCAGCCATGATGCGAGCGTACGCGACGCCTGTGCTCGTGCACCGCTGCCGTGTACACGTCCGCGGTGGCGGACGCGGCCGTGTCCCAGCCGAAGGATTGCGCGTGCCGTGCGGCCGCATCGCCCATGCGGTCCACAAGGTGTGGGTTGTCGGCGAAATTGCGCAGCACGCGCGCGTAGTGGGCCGGTTCGTGGCCGTCGATCAAGAAGCCCGTCACCCCGTCGCGTACGGCGACCGGCAGACCGCCCACCGATGCCGCGAGGACCGGGGTGCCCGCCGCCTGCGCCTCTATGGCCACCAGGCCGAACGACTCGCTGTACGAAGGCATCACCAGGACCGAGGCCGCCCTGAACCAGTCGGCGAGCTGCTCCTGGCCCACCGGCGGCTGGAAGCGGACGACGTCCGCGATGCCCAGCCTGGCGGCCAGCTTCTGCAGTCCCTCCGGCTTCGCGAGGCCGCTGCCGCTCGGGCCGCCCACCACGGGGACGACGATGTTCGAGCGGAGCTCGGGGCGCTGGTCCAGGAGGACAGCGACCGCGCGGAGCAGTACGTCCGGCGCCTTCAGGGGCTGGATGCGGCCCGCGAAGAGCGGGACAAGGGCGTTCTGCGGGAGACCGAGGCGGTGCCGGGCAGCCGCGCGGCCGTCGGCGGGGCGGAAGCGGTCGAGGTTCACGCCCGGGTGGACGACGGCGACCTTGCCCGCGTCCGCCTCGTAGTGGCGTACGAGCTCGTCTGCCTCTTCGGAGGTGTTGGCGATCAGCCGGTCGGCCGCCCGCACGATCTGCGTCTCGCCGATCACGCGCGCCGCGGGCTCCGGGGTGTCGCCCTCCGCGAGGGCGGCGTTCTTGACCTTCGCCATCGTGTGCATGGCGTGCACAAGGGGCACGCCCCAGCGCTCGGCGGCCAGCCAGCCGACGTGGCCGCTGAGCCAGTAGTGCGAGTGGACCAGGTCGTAGTAGCCGGGGCGGTGGCCCGCCCATGCCTGCATCACGCCGTGCGTGAAGGCACAGAGCTGCGCGGGCAGCTCCTCCTTCGCCAGGCCTTCGTACGGGCCCGCGTCCACATGGCGTACGAGGACGCCCGGGGCGAGTTCGACGGCGGGCGGCAGCGCGCCGGTCGTCGAGCGCGTGAAGATCTCGACCTCGATGTTGATCGCCGCGAGGCGCTTGGCCAGCTCCACGATGTAGACGTTCATGCCGCCCGCGTCGCCCGTGCCGGGCTGGTGCAGCGGGGACGTGTGCACGCTGAGCATGGCCACCCGGCGCGGGCGCCGGTGTGCCCCGGGGAGCCGGAGCCCCCTGGGCGCCGCCGGCGAGCGACGGCCGAGCCTGGTCACGTACTGGCTCACGTGGCAGTCCTCCTGGTGCGCGCGGGCATGGCTAAGCGGGCATGGCTCAAGGGAGGGCGTGCACGGTCCTCCAGAGGGTGAACATCAGAAGGGACGGCTCCATTTCCGCTTTACCAAACAATTACCGGCCACGGCTCAACCAATGACCCGGCCGGTGATCACCCCGTGCCCACGCCGGGCTCGGCGAGTACCCCCGCCGGACTCGACGAGTACCCCTGCCGCCAGGGCGCATACCCTTTCCACCATGGCCTCCCGCACCCCTTCCCGCCCCGTGGGGACGGTGACGCGCGGGACAACCAACCCCAACCGGCTGCGCCGCATGGACCGCTGGATCGCCGCTACGCACGGCGCCGAGCTGCGGCGCTCGGACGACCCCGTCGCCGTCGACCTCGGCTACGGAGCCGCTCCCTGGACAGCCCTCGAGCTGCTCGTCCGGCTCCGGACCGCCGCACCCCGCGTGCGCGTGGTCGGCGTCGAGATCGATCCGGCGCGGGTCGCGGCCGCGAAGCCGTACGAGAGGGAAGGGCTCTCCTTCCGGCACGGCGGCTTCGAGGTCCCGCTGCCGGGCAGGCCCCTGCTGATCCGCGCGGCGAACGTGCTCCGGCAGTACGACGAGGAGCAGGTCGCCGCCGTGTGGGAACGGCTGTGCGGGCGGCTCGCGCCCGGCGGGCTGCTCGTCGAGGGGACGTGCGACGAGATCGGGCGGCGGCACGTCTGGGTCGCGCTCGGACCCGACGGACCGCGCACGGTGACCTTCGCGACCCGACTCGGATCGCTCGACCGGCCTTCCGACCTCGCCGAGCGCCTGCCCAAGGCGCTGATCCACCGGAACACGCCGGGCGAGCCGGTGCACGCGTTCCTGCGCGACTTCGACCGGGCCTGGGCCGCCGCCGCGCCCTATGCCTCGTACGGC
Source organism: Streptomyces sp. NPDC056486 (assembly GCF_042795295.1). Lineage (NCBI taxonomy): Bacteria > Bacillati > Actinomycetota > Actinomycetes > Kitasatosporales > Streptomycetaceae > Streptomyces > Streptomyces sp. NPDC056486. The sequence goes on along the minus strand of NZ_JBHTSF010000091.1, from coordinate 8,365 downwards.
GCCCGGCAGCGGTGGATCAGGGCGGTGCGGGATCTGGCCGCGGACTGGCCCGTGGTCGACCGGGGTGCACGGTGGCGGCAGGGCGAAGTCACCGTGCGGTGGGAGGCACTTGCGCCGCTTCAGGGGTGAACTCGCGGAGGTGCCGTGGGTGAACTCGCGAGGCGCCCCCGGGTGAATTCGTGAGGTGCCTGCGTGTGAATTCGTGAAGTGGCGGCGGGTGAACTCCGCGTGCGGCGCGCCGTAAAGGGAACGATCTCCGCGTTCCGCTCGTCACATGGAGCGAACGGCGGGTGGTGATCGGACTTGCTGTCGCGCTCTGTCGCATTGCGCGTCGGCATGGCACCATCCGCGGGGCAACCGTAAGTTACTGACGGTAAATCAGCTTTGGGGGAGGCGGACGTGACCGGCAAGCGGAGTTCGACTGTGGCTGGCCTGGCGCTGATCTGCGCCGCGGCGGTGCTGAGCACACCCGCCGTGGCCTACGCGAGTCCGGCGAAGCCAACGCCCGGCAGCACCAAATCCCTTGAGGACCTGCGCAAGGAGATCGAGAAGCTCTACCACGACGCGGGCGTCGCCACAGACGCGTACAACGCGGCGGAGGAGAAGAGCGAGAAGCAGTCCAAGCAGATCGTGAAGCTCGCCCGCTCCATCACCAAGGGCCAGCAGAAGCTGGACAAGCTCAAGTCCCACGCGGGCGCCGCCGCCCGCGAGCAGTACCGCAGCGGCGGAGTGTCCTCCGAGGCCCGGCTGATGCTGAGCGACGACCCCCAGGAGTTCCTGGACAGCGCCGGGCGGATGCGGCAGGGCCACAAGGCCACCAAGGGCATGCTGACGGAGATGGAGCGGACGCAGGAAGACCTGCGGATCTACGCCAAGGACGCCACCGTCCAGTGGAAGAAGCTCGAGACCAACCGCAAGGCCAAGGCCGAGTCGAAGAAGAAGATCAAGAAGAAGATCGCGGCCGCCGAGGAGATGGAGTCGAAGCTCGAGAAGAAGGAGCTCGAGCGGCTCCGGAAGCTTGAGGAAGAGGCCCAGCTCAAGAAGCAGTCGGCGTGGGTGAGTTCGGGTGTCCTGAAGGACATCAAGGGCAAGGCGACAGGGCCCGGCAAGAAGGCCGTCGAGTTCGCCACCGCGCAGCTCGGCAAGCCGTACGTCTGGGGCGCGGAAGGTCCGTCCTCGTACGACTGCTCCGGACTCACGTCCAAGGCCTGGGCCGCCGCGGGCAAGGGAATTCCGCGTACGTCACAGGAGCAGTGGAAGCAGCTCCCCCACGTCGACATCAAGAACATGCGCCCCGGCGACCTGATCATTTATCACGCGGACGCCAGCCATGTCGGGATGTACGTGGGTGACGGCGCGATCGTGCACGCGCCGCGGCCGGGCCGCGATGTCACCGTCGCGGGTGCGGGATCGATGCAGATTCTCGGGGTCGTGCGGCCCGACAAGTAGCGGCCGCGGGCTTCACGAGCAGCGGTGAGCGGAGCGGGGTCCACGAGCAGCGGTACGGCACAGGGGGAGCCAGGGCGGGGCGTCCTGTGCGGGCCGCCCTGTGCCTCACGCCCCGTGCCGCAAGCCCTTTGCCGTACGTCATGTGACCCACCGCACCATCGGCCCGCCTCTCAACCCTTCAGGCGTGATGTTCGTCATCCCGGTCGGGACCTGTCGTGCCCAATTGCGGTCCTTGTTCCGGCATATGACGGTGGCTGTTTGCCGCGCGGCATTCCAATCGGGCCGTGGCTAACGCTATGGTCCCCGTCGGTGAATCGTTCGACCGTCGATCCACCGTGCCCTCGGGGGGAGGGAAGGAAACCGAAGCCATGCCCGTACCCATACCGCGGCAGAGGGCGATCCCGGCCGCGGAAGGCGGTCAGGCTCACGCTCTGCCGACGCCGACGCCCGCACCCGAGCCGGCGCCCGAATCCGTACCCACGCCCGTGGAATCCGCACCCACGCCCTTGGAGCCCGTACCCGCGCCCAGGGACATGGACCAGCAGCCGGGCGGACCGGGACTCAGCCTCCTGGTGATCGAGGACGACCCGGCGGGCTCCCTGAGCCTCCCCCGGATGCTCGACGCCCTGGGCAAACCCATCCGTATCCGCACCGCCCGCAACCTCACCGAGGCCGAGCGGCTGCTCACCGACGACGTGCACTGCATCCTGCTCGACCTCGCCATGACGGCCCCCGCGCCTCCCGCGGCCTCCGCTGCCGCCGCTGCTTCTTCGCTCTCCGCGGCCCCTGAGGAGCACGAGGACGAGCTGGCCACGCTCAAGCACGTCCTGCGCCTCGCGCCCCGGCACGCCGTCCTCGCGCTCACCGCGAACGGCGACTCCGAGCGCGGCGCCGAGGCCGTGCGGGTCGGCGCCCAGGACTATCTCTTCCGTGACGAGCTGGACGGACGGCTCCTCAGCCGCGCCATCCGGTACGCCGTGGAGCGCAAGCGCGCGGACGCCGCCCAGCGCCAGCTGACGGAGTCACGCCTTCGCGCCCAGGAGAACGCCCGCCTGGAGCGCGGCCTGCTTCCGACGCCGCTCCTCGACGGCTCACCGCTGAAGTTCGCCGCGCGCTACCGCCCCGGCCGCTCACGGGCGCTGCTCGGCGGTGACTTCTACGACACGGTGCGCACCCCCGACGGCTCCGTGCACGTCATGATCGGCGACGTCTGCGGCCACGGCCCCGACGAGGCCGCGCTCGGCGTGGAGCTGCGCATCGCCTGGCGGACGCTGACCTTCGCGGGCCTGTGCGGCGACGAGCTGCTCAGCACGTTGCAGAAGGTCCTTGAGCACGAGCGCGCCGACGAGGAGATCTTCGCGACGCTCTGCACGGTCGACATCGCCCCGGACGGGCGCAGGGCCGGGCTCTGCCTGGCGGGCCACCCGTCACCGCTGATCGCCCGCGACGGCCGCCTCGCCGAGCTGCTTCCGTACGAGAACAACGGCCCCGCGCTCGGACTCCTGCCGAACGCCCGCTGGCCGCGCCGCCAGGTGGAGCTCGGCGGCAAGTGGAGCCTGATGCTCTACACGGACGGCCTGATAGAGGGCCGCATCGGCCAGGGCAACCAGCGTCTGGGGCAGGACGGCATGGTGAAGATGCTCCGCCGCCAGATCGCCGCGGGCCTGCGGGGCGACGAGCTGCTTGAGGCCGCGGTCAATGAGGCGCGGGAGCTGAACGGTGGCGACCTGACGGACGACGTGGCGGTCCTGCTGCTTGACCGCGACCGCTGAGTACTTCTCCGCGCCCCTTGCGGGGCTTCTAGCGGCCGCCGTTGTAGGGCCCGTACGGACCGTCGCTGCTGGAGCCGCGGCGCCCGCCGCCGCCCCCGCCGCCGGTGATCTGCCGCAGCGCGGGCCGCACATCGACCATGTAGACGATGGTCGCGACGAGCCCGATGATCGGCAGGAACGACAGGATGTTGAAGATCAGGTTCACGATGAAGGCGAGCCCGAGGATGATCAGCCAGAACGGCTTGGTCTTCTTGTCCGCGGCGCGATAGGCGTCCTCACGCCGGACCGCCGCGTCGACGAGCGCGAAGCCGCTGAAGACGATCAGCACCAACGACAGCAGCCACATGAAGTTCGCGAACCCCTGCATCAGCACAACGTCCACCACCAGTCTCGGCTCTTGAAGCCTCTTGAGGCCATACAAATCATCGAATCGTCGAGTACGCGGACACCGTACCCGCTACCGGGTGAACGGGCCGGGCACTTCGCGAGTGCCCGGCCCGTTCGCCCGGTGAATGCCGTGCCGCAGGCCTACTTGGTGGACGGCGTGGTCTTCTTCGCCGCAGGCTTGCGGGCGGCCGGGGCCTTCTTGGGAGCGGGCTTCTTCGCCGGGGCGGCGGCAGCGGCCTTCGGCGCGGCCGACTCCGACGTCCCCGACTCGGCGGAGGCCGACTTCTCCTCGGCGTCCGGCTCGACGGCCACGGCCAGCTCGTTGATCTCCTCGGCGGCCTCGCCGCGCCAGGTCTTCACGGCCTGCTCGCCGTGCTCGGCGACCTCTTCGTACTTCTCGCGCGCCTTGACGGCGTACTCGGCCGCAACGCCGACCGAGCTGAGGGCAAAGCCCTGAGCGCTCTCGCTCAGCTTCTTCAGGTCGGTGTCGAGCGTGCCGAGCAGCTCGGAGACCCTGGTCTGGATGGTCTCCTGCGCCTCCTTGGCGCGGGCGACGGCCTTGTCCTGAACGGCCTTGGTGTCGGTGTTGCGCACGGCGTCGATACGGGCCGGTGCCTCGGCGATCAGCTGCTCGATGGCGCCCGGCACCCGCTTCGCCTGCTGGAACGCCAGGTCGGCGGTGCCGACGACGAAGTAGGCGGGGGTGGTGTCGGTGAGGGTGTTGCGCAGGTCGTCCTTGATGGCCATGGTGATGGTCCTCCCGGATTCGCGTTCAGCTTGAGGGGTGGTCCTTCGGGTCGGCATCACTGCCGTCGGCCGTGCGGGGGCCGTCAGCGGTGGCGTCCGTGTCGTCAACGTCGTCCGCGTTCTCCGTGTCTGCGTACGACGCCTCATCCGCGTACCCCGAGACCTCGAAGCCGTTCTCTTTCCTGAACGACTCGTAGATCTGCAACAGGACCTGCTTCTGCCGCTCGTTGATGGAGGGGTCGGCGAGGATGACGGCGCGCGTCTCCAGCTCGTCCCGCTCCTTCTCGTCGAGGATCCCGGCCCGGACATACAGCGTCTCGGCGGAGATCCGCAGCGCCTTGGCCACCTGTTGCAGCACGTCGGCACTGGGCTTGCGCAGGCCGCGCTCGATCTGGCTCAGATACGGATTGGACACCCCGGCGGCGTCGGCGAGCTGCCTGAGCGAGAGCTGCGCGTTGCGCCGCTGCTCACGCAGATACTCACCGAGATTGCCGACGTTGAGTGATGCCATGCCTCGATACTGCCTGCCGCTTGCTAACTATTGCAAGCGCCTGCTTGCAAAAGTGCGCTACGCCACTACAGGGTTGTTGAAGCTGAGCACGAAGGGTGCCGTATTCGCGGGGCACCTGTCGCGCCGGTCAGTCGGGTGCCGTCAGGGCCGCACGCGCGGCGGTGAGGATCTCCTCGGAGATCGGGAAGCCCGCAGTGGCCCGGGACAGGACCAGCGCACCGAACAGGGTGCAGAGTCGGGCGATGCCGTCCTGGTCGTCGACGGCGAGGAAACCTGCGAAGTCGGCCACCCCCTCGGTGTAGACGCCACGGGCCTCCTGCCCCCCGCCTTCACGTGCGACATCGGTGGCGAGCGCGGCAACCGGGCAACCGTCCGCCGGGGCGTCGCGGTGCTCGACGGAGAGATAGGTGTCGATCAGGGCCCGCTGGGCGGCGTCGCGCTGCCCGTCGTACCGCTCGAGACCGGCCGCATGGCGCTGGGCGAGCTCGGCGAAGGCGTGGGCGATGGCCTCATCGACAAGCGCCTCCTTGGAGGCGAACTGCTTGTAGAAGGCGCCGTGGGTCAGCCCGGCCGCCTTCATCAGGTCGGCGACGCTCACCTGCGTGCCCTGCTCCCGGAACAGCCGCGAGGCGTTCTCCACCACCCTGCGACGGTTCTCCTCCGCCTGCGCCTGCGATGCGCGGCCCATGGCCACCTCCTCCGCGAACCCCGTTTGGATGTCGACTGGCATCTATCGTAAACCGGTGTTTAGATTGGATGCGTAATCTAATTTGTGCGGGCGACCCCACGGCACCCGCCAGGACCGGAAGCAGAGGCAGAGGCAGACATGGAACTCAAGAACACGGTCGCGGTCGTCACCGGCGCCAATCGGGGGCTCGGGCGGCACCTGGCGGCCCAACTCGTCGAGCGGGGCGCCAAGGTCTACGCGGCGGCCCGCCACCCGGAGACGGTCGACCTGCCGGGCGTCACCCCGCTGCGCCTCGACGTCACGGACCAGGAGTCGATCCAGGAGGCCGCCCGCATCGCCTCGGACGCGACACTCCTGATCAACAACGCGGGCGCATCCACCGGCGCGACGCTGGTCGGAGGCGACCTGGGCGAGGTGCGCCGGGAGATGGAGACCAACTTCTTCGGCCCGCTTCTCACGACCCGGGTCTTCGCCCCCGTCATCGAGGGCAACGGCGGCGGCGGCGTCCTCAACGTCCTGTCCGTCCTGTCCTGGTTCCACCCGGCAGGACTCGGCTCCTACGCCGCCTCCAAGGCCGCTGCCTGGGCACTGAGCGACGCGACCCGCGAGGAACTGGCCCCCCGCGGCATCGCCGTCTCCGCGCTGCACGTCGGCTACATGGACACCGACATGGCCGCGGCCGTACCCGCCGACCAGAAGGCCGACCCCGTCGAGGTCGCGGCTCAAGCCCTGCACGCGATCGAGGAGGGCCTGCCCGAGGTCCTCGCCGACGAGACCAGCCGACTGGTCAAAGCGTCCCTGTCCGGCACGCCGGACGCGGCCTGAGCCGCACCTCACTTTCCGGCCCAGACCTCGCTCGTCCCGATCATCGGGCCGCGCAACCTCACCGGCAGGCACCGCCGCCATGGGGAGTTGCTCAGTCGGCCTGGCTGTTCGCGTGCTTGGGCAGGCAGAACATCAGGGCCCACATCAGGGCGAGGAGGCTACCGGCCCACCACAGCACGGTGATGAACGCGTCGCGGTTGAGTCCGGCGTCGGGTGAGCCGCCGGTGGTGGCGAAGAAGACCAGGGCGGTCAGCGCGGTGCCGAGGGCGATGCCCAGGTGAATCGCGGTGTTGAACAGGCCCGAGGCGGCCCCGGCGTCCTCGTGCGGGACCCTGGACAGAGACAGGTCGGCGAGCGGGCCGCCGACCATGCCGAGGCCGAAGCCGATCAGTACCACCGGAGCGGTCATCGCCAGCAAGGTCAGGTCCGCCTGGCCTGCGTCGGCCTCGGCCTGGAGACCGTAGGCGGCCATCGCGGCGAGCGCGACGAGAGCTCCGGTCTGGGGCAACCTGCGTGCGAAGCGCCCGGCGGTCTTCGCCGCGATGGTCGCGCCGGCCAGCTCTCCGACGGAGAGCAGCACGAAGGCCAGGGCCGCGTGGACGGGGCTCATGCCCAGACCCCGCTGGAGGTACAGCGTCCAGGTCATGAAGAACAGCCCGCACAGCAGGCCGTGCATCAGCTGCGCGGCCATGCCGCCGGAGAACTGCCTGCCCCGGAACAGGGACAGTGGCACGAGCGGGGCGTTGTCCTGCTTGCGCTGCTGGTGGCGCAGGAAGACGCCCAGCGCGAGGAGACCTGCGGCGAGCATGGCGAAGCACCACAGCGGCCAGTGGCGGAGGTACCCCTCGGAGAGGGGGAAGACGATCAGGACGATGGCCAGTGCGGACAGCACCATGCCGGTGAGGTCGAGCCTGTCGGCCTTCCGGGCGGTCGACTCGGGGATGAACTTGCGTCCCAGGAAGAGCACGGCGAGGCCGACGGGCACGTTGACCAGGAAGATCGGCCGCCAGGACAGCCCGAACAGATCGGCCTCGGTGAGCAGGCCGCCCATCACCGGGCCCAGGACGTTCGCGATGGAGAGGACGGCACCGTACAGACCGAACGCCTTGCTGCGGCTCTGCCCATCGAAGGTGACATGGATGGTGGCCAGGACCTGCGGGATCATCAGCGCCACCCCCACCCCCTGGAGCAGGCGGGCACCGATCAGCACGCCCGGCCCGGCGGCGAGGCCGCACAGGAGCGAGGCCGCGGTGAAGATGACGGTGCCGATCAGGAGAATCCTGCGTCGGCCGAAGAGGTCGCCGAGGCGTCCGCCGGTGATCAGGCCGACGGCGACGGGCAGGGAATAGCCGGTGGTCAGCCACTGCACCGCGGCCGGTCCCGCGCCGGTCGACTCCTGGATCGCGGGCAGGGCGGTCAGGACGACCGACTGGTCGAGGAGGTTCAGGAGCTCGGCACCCAGCAGCACCAAGAGGGCGATCCGGGCGGCCAAGGCCATTTTCGGGTGGTGAGGTGCTGGGCCGTCCGGGGACAGGGTGGTGTGCTGTGGCTCGTTGCCGAGCGCGGAGGAAGACACGACGGGAAACTCCTGATCCAAAGGATCGGGGAGCCCTGCCGACAGCCGTACCGGGGCCGGAAAGCACGGAACCCGGGGCAGACGGCAGAGCTGCACCCGGGAAAGAAGACTGCGGGGAAGGGTGACGCAACTCAGGCCAGCACGACGTCCGCCCCCGAACACGTGCGACAACACAGCACGCGGGGAACACGGACGACTACATGGCCTGGTTAATAGGACGTCACCTCAAGATCGACACACAGTAAGGAACACAGAAGGAACAGGGAAACCTGTCACTGCCACCGACACATCGCCACATCGCCACATCGGCACAGGAACTCATCCACGGTACGACACTCTTGGTGTGGGTGAGTGAGCTACCAGAAGGAGATCCATGTCCACGGTCGCCCTCTGCCAGGCACCTCTGACAG